>CAZZZA010000018.1:0-35230 GCA_964658455.1 uncultured Lichenihabitans sp. | reverse complement strand
ATCCAGCGCCAGCGCCACCGACTGGCGCAGCAGCGACCAGGTGCCGATCACGATCGCCGCCGAGACCAGCAGGCTGACCGCCGGATCGATGCGTTCCCATCCGGTGAGCCGGATCGCCAGCCCCGCCAGCACGACCGCCGCCGCCGTCGCCGCATCCGACGCCATGTGCAGGAACGCGCCGCGCAGGTTGAGATCGTCCTTGGCGCCGGACATGAACAACAGCGCGGTCCCGCCATTCACCAGGATGCCGAGACCGGCCACGATCATCACCACCGTGCCGCCCACCGGCGCCGGGTGCAGCAGCCGCCAGACCGCCTCCCAGACGATGCCGCCGGTCACCACCAGCAGCAGCGTCGCGTTGAACAGCGCCGACAGGATCGACGAGCGCCGCAGCCCGTAGGTGAACCGGCCGGCCGGCCGCCTGCGCCCCAGCCAGGAGGCCAGCCAGGCGGCGCCCAGCCCCAGCACGTCGCCGAGATTGTGCCCGGCATCGGCAAGCAGGGCGAGCGAGCCGGCGATCACGCCATACACCGCCTCGCCGGCGACATAGGCCAGGTTCAGGGCCATGCCGATCGCGAACGCCGCCCCGAAGCTGGCCGGGGCATGGCTGTGCCCGCCGGCGCCGTGGCCGTGCGCATGACCGTGGTGATGCCCATGATCGTGCCCGTGATCGTGACCTTCCATCGGCACCGTCCTTTCGTCCACACGCTTGCGCGGCCCCGTGACCGGGGCGATATCGGAGCACGTCTACAGGGTTCTTCGATGCCGCGCTTGCCATGCTGCGCCTGACCGAGCTGAAACTGCCGCTGGACCATGCGCCGGAGGCGGTGCTGCCGGCGATCGCCGCCCGGCTCGGGGTGCCCCCGGGCGACGTGCTGTCGCACCGGCTGTTCCGTCGCGGCTACGACGCGCGCCGACGTGGCGCCATCAGCCTGGTCTACACCTACGACGTGACGCTGCGCGACGAGGCGGCGGTGCTCGCGCGGTGCGCCGAGGACGGCCACGTCCAGCCGACCCCCGACATGGGCTATCGCTTCGTCATCGACGACGGCGCCGCCCGCGCCGCCCGTCCCGGTTTCGTGCGTCCGGTGGTGATCGGCGCCGGCCCTTGCGGGCTGCTGGCGGCGCTGATCCTGGCGCAGATGGGGCTGCGTCCGATCATCCTGGAACGCGGGCGCGCGGTGCGCGACCGCACCGTCGACACCTTCGCGCTCTGGCGGCATGCAAGGCTGACCCCGGAGAGCAACGTGCAGTTCGGCGAGGGCGGGGCGGGCACCTTCTCCGACGGCAAGCTCTACAGCCAGGTCAGCGACAGGCAGCATTACGGCCGCAAGCTGATGACCGAGTTCGTCAAGGCGGGGGCGCCGGCGGAGATCCTGGTGGTCTCCAGGCCGCATATCGGCACCTTCCGGCTGGTGACGATGGTCGAGAGCATCCGCGCGCAGATCGAGTCGCTCGGCGGCGAATACCGTTTCGAGAGCCGCGTCACCGGCTTCGCGATCGGCACCGGCGCCGACGGCGAACGCCGCATCGAGGGGTTGACGCTGGCCGGCGGCGAGACCATCGAGGCCAGGCAGGTCGTGCTCGCCATCGGCCACAGCGCCCGCGACACCTTCGTCGCCCTGCACGATGCCGGCGTGTCGATGCACGCCAAGCCGCTCTCGATCGGGGTGCGGATCGAACATCCGCAATCGCTGATCGACCGCGCCCGCTTCGGCGACGATGCCGGCAACGCGCTGCTCGGCGCCGCCGACTACAAGCTCGTGCACCATGCCGCCAACAAGCGCGGCGTCTACAGCTTCTGCATGTGTCCGGGCGGCACCGTGGTCGCGGCCACCTCGGAGCCGGGCCGCGTCGTCACCAACGGCATGAGCCAGTATTCCCGCAACGAGCGCAACGCCAATGCCGGCATCGTGGTCGGCCTGACGCCGGAGGATTTCGCCCCGTACGGCGAGGGTCCGCTGGCCGGGATGGCGTTCCAGCGGCACTGGGAGAGCCTGGCGTTCGAGGCCGGCGGCGGCGCCTATCGCGCGCCGGCGCAGCGCGTCGGCGACATGTTGGCGGGCCGGGCCTCTACCACGCTCGGCGACGTGCTGCCCTCCTACACGCCGGGCGTCACCCCCACCGACCTCGCCGCGTGCCTGCCGGACTACGCCATCGCCGCGATCCGCGAGGCGCTGCCCCGGTTCGGCCGCCAGATCAGGGGTTTCGACATGGCGGACGCGGTGATGACCGGCGTCGAGACCCGCACCTCCTCGCCGGTGCGCATCAGCCGGGGCGCCGACCTGCAGAGCCTGAACACGCGCGGCCTGTATCCGGCCGGCGAAGGCTGCGGCTATGCGGGCGGGATCCTCACCGCCGGGATCGACGGGATCAGGGTGGCGGAGGCGCTGGCGGTAGCGGCGTGAAGCCGGCGGGTTCGCCGGCTCAGTGCGCCCCGCTGACCAGGCTCGGCCGCGCCCGGCTGTTCTCGTCGAGATCGGCGAGATCGATCGGGTACTCGCCGGTGAAGCAGGCGTCGCAATAGAACGGCCGCGCGGCATCGCGCCCCTCCTCGCGGCCGAGCGCCCGATACAGCCCGTCCAGCGAGATGAAGGCCAGGCTGTCGGCGCCGATCAGCCGCGCCATCGCCTCGGTATCGTGGTTGGCGGCCAGCAGCTTGCCGCGTTCCGGGGTGTCGATGCCGTAGAAGCAGGAATGGGTGGTCGGCGGCGAGGAGATGCGCATGTGCACCTCGCTGGCGCCGGCGGCGCGCACCATCTCGACGATCTTGCGGCTGGTGGTGCCGCGCACGATCGAATCGTCGACCAGGATCACCCGCTTGCCGGCGATCATCGCCCGGTTCGTCGAGTGCTTGAGCTTGACGCCGAGGTTGCGGATCTGGTCGGTCGGCTCGATGAAGGTGCGGCCGACATAATGGTTGCGGATGATGCCGAGTTCGAACGGGATCCCGCTCGCCACCGAGTAGCCCATCGCCGACGGTACCCCGGAATCCGGGACCGGCACGATCACGTCGGCCTCGACCGGGTTCTCGCGCGCCAGCTCGACGCCGATCCGCTTGCGCGCCTCGTAGACGCCGTAGCCGTCCATCACCGAGTCCGGCCGCGCGAAATAGATGTATTCGAACACGCAGAACCGCGCCGGCCGGTCGCCGAACGGCCGGATCGAGCGCACCCCGGCATCGTTGATGATGACGATCTCGCCGGGCTCAACGTCGCGCACGAACTCGGCGCCGACGATGTCGAGCGCGCAGGTCTCGCTGGCCAGCACCCAGGCGGGCTTGGCGTTCGGCTGGTCGATCCGGCCCAGGATCAGCGGACGCACGCCCAGCGGATCGCGGACTCCGATCAGTGATTCCTGGCTCAGCACCACCAGCGAATACGCCCCCATCACCTGCTTGAGCGCATCGGTCAGGCGGTCGACCACGTTGGAATAGAGGCTGATCGCGATCAGGTGGATGAACACCTCGCTGTCGGTGGTGGACTGGAAGATGCAGCCGCGCCGCACCAGCGACCGGCGCAGGCTGCTGGCGTTGGTCAGGTTGCCGTTATGGCCCACCGCCAGCCCGCCGAACTCGAACTCGGCATAGAGCGGCTGCACGTTGCGCAGCAGCGTGGCGCCGGTGGTGGCGTAGCGGTTGTGCCCGACCGCGGCGGTGCCGGGCAGGCCGGCCATGATCCGCGCATCGCTGAACACGTCGCCGACCAGGCCCAGCCCCTTGTGGGTGTGGAAGCGCGCCTCCGGCCCGTCCAACGAGAAGGAGACGATGCCGGTCGCCTCCTGGCCGCGATGCTGCAGCGCATGCAGGCCGAGCGCCGTCATCGCCCCCGCATCCTGCGCGTTCCAGATGCCGAACACGCCGCATTCCTCGTGCGGCTTGTCGTCGTCGTACGGCCCGCACGGCTCGCCGGACAGATCGGTCATGGCACGGAACTCCTGACGGGCGCTGCCTGGACGGACAGCCGGTTCAAGGTGCGTGGCCCGCGCGAGCGGGGGCGAGGGCATCGTCCGGGCCGGACAGCGCCGCGTCGGGACGATAGCGTGGCGGCAGCCGCGCCGACACGAAGGCGCCGGCGTCGCGGACATAGGGCAGGCTGCGGCTGCCGGTGACCGCGGCCGGCCATTGCGCCACCGGCCAGACCGCCGAGACCAGCAGCGCCGCGACCACCACTACCGCGGCGCCGCGGAGCAGGCCGAACACGAATCCGGCCAGCCGGTCCAGCCCGCCCAGCACCGAGCCGCGCGCCAGGCCGCCGATCGCCGCGGCGATCAGCAGCAGCACCACCAGCAGCACCGCGAACACCACCAGGAACGCCACCGGGTCGGCGATCGTGGCGTCGCCGATCATGCGGCGCGCGAACGGCTGCAGCTGCGGGCTCAGCCTGCTGGCCAGCACCGCGGCGCCGATCCAGGCGGCCAGGCCCAGCGCCTCGCGCACGAAGCCGCGCGCCAGGCCGATCACCGCCGACAGCGCCAGCAGCAGCAGCACCAGGAGGTCGACCCAGTTCATCTGCGCGAGCCGACCGGGCGGGAGCGGGAAGGGGATGGCATGCACACGGTGCCGGCTATATCGCCCCGCCGGCGCGGCGGCGCCAGTTCTTTTGTGTCGCGGCTGGCCTGAGCCAGGCGCGCGTTGTCACCGCGGCCACTCAGGGCAGCTTGGTGCTGTCGACGCGCCAGGGCTTGAGCACGCGCCGCCGCACCTCGCCCTGCGCCTGGTTGAGCTGCATCAGCAGGCTGCCCAGCTGCTCGCGCTTGTGCAGCTCGGTCCATACCTCGCTCGGATCGAGCCCGGCCTCGGCCCAGAGCGCGAACAGGGTGGCCAGCAGGTCGGCGCTGCCCGGCACCAGCGCCGTCCGGTTGCCCAGCATCGCGTCGGACACGCAGGCCATCGCCTGCATGCCCAGGCGCTGCGACAGGCGTAGGACCCGCTGCGGGTCGGGGCGCGCCGCCGGCCCCGCATCAAGGGGGTCTTGCTCCCCTGCCTGCCGTTCCTCGGCCCGTCGCGCCTGGGCCTCGCGCCACAGCGCGGCGAGCACCCGGGCGACCGGGTCGCGGTCGGGGTGGCGGAGCGCACCGGGGGGGCGGGGCATCGCCGGCTCCCTGTCAGACCGAGAAATACTTCGCCTGCGGATTGAACAGCACCAGCGCGCTGGTCGACTGCTCGGGATGCAGCTGGAAGCCGTCGGACAGGCTGATCCCGACCCGCTCCGCCTCCAGCAGCCGCAGCAGCGGCTCCTGGTCTTCCAGGCGCGGGCAGGCGGGGTAGCCGAACGAGTAGCGCGAGCCGCGATAGCCCTGGGAGAGCAGCTTGTCCATGTCGCGATCGTCCTCGCCGGCGAAGCCCAGCTCGGCGCGCATCCGCTTGTGCGAATATTCCGCCATCGCCTCGGCCATCTCCACCGACAGGCCGTGCAGATACAGATAGTCCTGGTAGCGATTGGCCTCGAACCAGACCCGCGCCACGTCCGACGCCTTCTGGCCCACCGTCACCACCTGCAGCCCGACCACGTCGCGCGCCTGCGGCCCGTCCTCGATGTCGCGCACGAAATCGGCGATGCAGGCGCCATCGTCGCGCGGCTGGCGCGGCAGCGCGAACCGGGTGATCTCGGTGCTGCCGTCCGGCTCGAACAGGATCAGCTCGTTGCCCTGGCCGGCCGCCTTCCAGTAGCCGGTGATCGCCTGCGGCCGGAGAATGTCCTGCTCGGCGCACAGCGCCAGCATCCGCCGCATCACCGGACGCAGCTCCTGCTTCGCCCAGGCCAGGAACGCGTCGAGCGACTTGCCCTGTTTGCGGAAGCCCCACTGGAATTGATACAGGCTGCGCTCGTTGAGGAACGGCAGCACCGCGTTCGGCGCCGCCTCGATCACCCGGTGGCCCCAGAACGGCGGCTCTGGCACCGCCACGCCCTCGGTGATGCGCCGCCGCCTGGCCTGCGCCGCCGCGAGGTCGACTGTGGCGTAGCCGCGGGTCTCGGCGATCTCCGGGGTCCGCTTCCTGGCGCGCGCCTTGCCCTTGCGGCGCGACTGGATGGCGCCGAGATAGCCGTCGAGTTCGCCGGTCGCCAGCTTGTCCATCAGCGTCAGCCCGTCGAACGCGTCGCGCGCATAGGCGACCCGGCCGCCGCCATAGGCGGCGACGCATTCCTCCTCGACATAGTTGCGGGTCAGTGCTGCGCCGCCCAGCAGCACCGGCAGCTCCAGCCCCTGCCTGGCCATCTCCTCCAGGTTCTCGCGCATGATCACGGTGGATTTCACCAGCAGCCCTGACATGCCGATCGCATCCGCGCGATGCTCGCGCGCGGCGGCGATCATGTCGGCCAGCGGCACCTTGATGCCCAGGTTCCAGACCCGGTAGCCGTTGTTGGTCAGGATGATGTCGACCAGGTTCTTGCCGATATCGTGGACGTCGCCCTTGACCGTCGCCAGCACGATGGTGCCGCGCGTCTGGCCCTCGACCCGCTCCATGAACGGCTCCAGATACGCCACCGCCGCCTTCATCGTCTCCGCCGACTGCAGCACGAACGGCAGCTGCATCTTGCCGGAGCCGAACAGCTCGCCGACGATCTTCATGCCGTCGAGCAGCACGGTGTTGATGATCTCCAGCGGCGGCAGCGTCTGCCGCGCCTCCTCCAGTTCGGCCTCGAGCCCCTTGCGGTCGCCATCGACGATGCGGTCGCGCAGCCGCTCCTCGACGGTCTCGGCGCGCTGCTTCTTCACCGCGTCGCCGGCGCGCCGGTCGGCGAACAGCTCCAGCAGCCGCTTCAGCGGATCGTAATCCTCGCGACGGCGGTCGAAGATCAGGTCCTCCGCCACCTGCGCCTCCTCCGGCGCGATCAGGTGCAGCGGCCGGATCTTGCTGACATGCACGATCGCCCCGGACATGCCGGCCTTCACCGCGAGGTCGAGGAACACCGAGTTCAGCACCGCGCGCGCCGCCGCGTTGAGCCCGAACGAGATGTTCGACAGGCCGAGGATGATCTGGATGTCGGGAAAGCGGTCGCGGATCAGCTTGATGCCTTCCAGCGTCCACTGGCCCAGCTTGCGGTCGTCCTCGCTGCCGGTGGCGATGGTGAAGGTCAGCGGGTCGATCATCAGGTCGGACTGCGGCAGGCCGTGCTTGCCGCAGGCGAAGCCGACCAGCCGCTCGGCGATGCGCAGCTTGTCCTGCGGCGTCTTGGCCATGCCGACCTCGTCGATCGTCAGCGCGATCACCGCGGCGCCGAACTTGCGCGCCAGCAGCAGCCGGTCGTGCGCATGGCCCTCGCCATCCTCGAAATTGATCGAGTTGATGATCGGCTTGCCGCCATGCAGCTTGAGCGCGCTCTCGATCACCGGGGTCTCGGTGGAATCGATCACCAGCGGCGCGTTGACCGAGCTGGTGAAGCGACGGATCACCTCGTCCATCTCCCGGATCTCGTCGCGGCCGACGAAGGCGGTGCAGACATCGAGCGCGTTCGAGCCCTCGCCGGCCTGCTCGCGCCCAACCGCCACGCAGCCGTCCCAGTCCGCCGCCTCCTGCAGTTCGCGCCATTTCCTCGAGCCGTTGGCGTTGCAGCGCTCGCCGATCGAGAAATAGCTGTTCTCCTGGCGCAGCGGGGTCTGGCTGTACAGGCTCGCCACCGACGGGATCCAGACCGGCTTGCGCGCCACCGGCGCCGGGCGGTGGCGCGCCCCGGCGCGCCCGCGCAGCATCGCGTCCAGCGCCTCGATATGCGGGATCGAGGTGCCGCAGCAGCCGCCGACCAGGTTGAGCCCGTCCTCGGCGATGAAGCGCTCGACCCAACTCGCCATCTCGGCGGCGGAGAGCGGATAGTGCGTCTTGCCGTCCACCAGCTCGGGCAGGCCGGCATTGGGCTGCACCGAGATCAGCCGCGGCCAGTTGGCGGCGAGCCAGCGCACGTGCTCCGACATCTCCTGCGGCCCGGTGGCGCAGTTCAGGCCGATCAGCGGCACGTCGAGCGCATGGATGGTGGTCGCCGCGGCGGCGATGTCCGGGCCGACCAGCAGCGTGCCGGTGGTCTCGACCGTGACCTGGACGAAGATCGGCGTCTCGGTGCCGGCCTCGGCGCGCGCCAGCTTGGCGGCGTTGACCGCGGCCTTGATCTGCAGCGTGTCCTGGCAGGTCTCGATCAGCAGCGCGTCGACCCCGCCGGCGATCAGCCCGCGGCACTGCTCCGCCAGCGCCGCCTCCAGCGGGTCGTAGGCGACGTTGCCGAGCGAGGGCAGCTTGGTGCCGGGGCCGATCGATCCCACCACGTAGCGGTGCCGTCCGTCCGAGAAGCCCTCGGCCGCCTCGCGGGCCAGCTCGGCGGCGATCTTGTTGATCTCGTGGGTGCGGTCAGCCAGATCGAACTCCGCCAGCGTCAGCGGTGAGCCGCCGAAACTGTTGGTCTCGACCATGTCGGCGCCGGCCTCGAAATAGCCGCGATGGATCTCGCGGACCAGCTCCGGACGGCTGAGGTTCAGCACCTCGGTGCAGTTCTCGCGGCCCCAGTAGTCGCGTTCGGTCTCGAGATCGAGCATCTGCACGCGCGAGCCCATGCCGCCGTCGCAGAGCAGGACCTGGTCGGCGAGCGCGTCGAGAAGGTGAGGCCGGGTCATCGTGATCATGTCCGCGTCGTGAGGCCGGCATGCCGGCCTGGTCCACCGCAGCAGGGGCGGGCTTGCCAGGCGCTACCGGTGATCATCTATGTGGGGTGCGCTTGGTTCTCACAAAGCCGGACGCCGCTGTCCAGTCTCGGCGGCCCTGGTTGGAGCGGGGCCGATCTTGGGGGACAAGGCCGGATGTGGCTCGATGCGCGCCTGAGGCTGGAGGTCGTGGGCCATGACCGGCTGCCGGAGCCGGATCCCGGCGGTCGCGCGGCCCTGGTCTGGGTCGGCGCCGGGACCGGGGCCGGGACCGGGCCCGATACGGCCGGCTGGGCGCTGCGGCGCGGCTGCGCCCTGGAGGCGGACGGGCACCGGCCGGGCTGTGCGTGTGGCGCGTGCGGCGGCCGGTCGGCGCTGGCGACCCTGCTGGGTGTGTTGTTTATGCAACGAGCGCGGGGCAGCGTGGCGATGTTCGATCGGGTGGTGGTCGCGGTGCCGCCCGGCGCGGAGCGCACGATCCTGCGGGATTTGCGGGCCGACGCGCTGGTGGCGGGCCGGTTCCGGCTCGACGAGCCCGCCGGCCTGGCAGAAAATTAACTCAACTGGCGGTGGAAGGTGCTATGGCTGCGGAGCGAAGCTGGCTCCTGGACGCTGGCGGTACGATCGCGTCTTCCGGTCGGAGCAAACCGGCAGCATCCTGACGAAGGGAATCCCGTGGATCAACGCAACGACGAACCCGGTCACAATGGCGGTGCGCCCCATGGCGCCAACCAGGGCCGTGCCGCCGATCCGCTGACGATCAGGCTGCGCGCGGCGATGGCCGCCGCCAAGTATCACGGGGTCGAACTCGACCCCCGCACGTTCCGGGCCGAGCCGAACGAGCCCTCGCCGTCGCCGGCGACGCTGGTCCGCTGGATGGACGAGCAGGGCATGATCGCCAAGGGCATGCGCCTGAAATGGCGCTACCTGCTGCGCATGCACAACACCCCGCCGATCGTGCTGATGTTCAAGGACGGCTCCGCCGGCCTGTTCGTGTCCGCCGACCATGGCCGGGGCGTGGTGTGGCTGCGCGACCCGATGGGCAGCGAGAGCGACCCGATGGTGGCGGTCGACGAGCTGCGGCTGTCGCAGGTCTGGACCGGGGACGTGCTGCTGCTGCGCCGGGCGCGCGGCGGCGCCGAGGTCGAGGCGCCGGTCGACATGCGCTGGCTGATGCGCGTGGTGTTGAACGAGAAATCCTCGCTGCGCGACATCATGATCTCCTCGATGGTGCTGTCGGTGCTGACCATCCTGCCGGCGCTGATCATCATGCAGGTCATCAACAAGGTGATCGCCGAGCATTCGATGGCGACCCTGTTCTCGATCTCGATGATCCTGATCGTCCTGACCTTCTACGAGACGCTGCTGACCTATGCGCGGCGCGAACTGACCCTGGTGGTGACCGCCCGGCTCGACAGCCGGATCAGCATCCACATCTTCAACCGGCTGCTGGCGCTGCCGCTGGAGTATTTCGAGCGTCAGCAGGCCGGCAACGTCATCGGCCGGGTGATGCAGATCTACAAAGTGCGCGACTTCATGACCGGCTCGCTGCTGCGCACCTTCCTCGACATGTTCACCGTCATGATCATCCTGCCGTTCCTGTTCCTGCTCAGCGCGCCGCTGGCATGGATGACGCTGGCCGCCGCCGGCGCGATCGGCCTGATCGTGATCATCTTCATGACCCCGGTCGGCTACTATATCGGCCGCGTGATCTCCGCCGAGATGGAGCGCGGCGCGGTGCTCTACGAGTCGATCGCCGGCATCCGCACCCTCAAGACCCTGGCGCTGGAGCCCGCCCGCAAGCAGGACTGGGACGAGAAGACCGCCGAGGTCACGCGCTGGAAGCTGGCCGCAGGCCGGATGAGCAACTGGCCGCAGACCATCATCATGCCGATCGAGATGTTCATCAGCCGCGGCATCCTGCTGGTCGGCGCCTACATGGCGCTCAGCGATCCCAATGGCGGCTCGGTCGGCGCCGGCGGCCTCGTCGCCTTCATGATGCTGGGCGGCCGCGTCGCCTCGCCGCTGGTCGGCTTCGCCCGCCTGCTGGAGGATTTCACCGAGGTCCGCAGTTCGCTGTCCGAGGTGGGTTCGGTGCTGAACAACCCGACCGAGACCCGCGCGCTCACCACCGGCATGCGTCCGAAGATCGTCGGCGCGCTGTCGTTCATCGACGTCAACTTCGTCTACCCGGGCGCCTCCAACAAGGCGCTGGACGGGGTCGATTTCTCGATCCCTGCCGGCACCTCGCTCGGCGTGGTCGGCCGAAGCGGCTCGGGCAAGTCCACCCTCACCCGGCTGCTGCAGGGCGTGAGCCGGAGCTATACCGGCTATCTGAAGCTCGACGGCGTCGACATGCGCGAGATCAACCTGAACCATCTGCGCCGCTCGTTCGGCGTGGTGCTGCAGGACAACTTCCTGTTCCGCGGCACCATCCGCGACAACATCACCGCCGGTCGCCCCGGCCTGACGCTCGATGACGTCGTGCGCGCCGCCCGGCTGGCCGGCGCCGAGGAGTTCATCGAGCGCATGCCGGCCGGATACGAGACCTTCATCGAGGAAGGCTCGACCAACATCTCCGGCGGCCAGAAGCAGCGCCTGGCGATCGCGCGCGCGCTGATCTCCGACCCGAAGCTGCTGATCCTGGACGAAGCGACCTCGGCGCTCGATCCGGAGAGCGAGGCGCTGGTGAACGCGAACCTGTCGCGGATCGCCAAGGGCCGCACCATGGTGATCGTGTCGCACCGTCTGTCGTCGCTGGTCGATTGCGACCAGATCCTGGTGATGGAACAGGGCAAGGTGAATGACATCGGGCCGCACAGCGTTCTGGTCGAGCGCTGCGCGATCTATCGCCAGCTCTGGATGCAGCAGAACCGGCATCTCAGCGCCGACCGCAATGCGGGCCCGGCGCCGATGCTGGCGGAGGGAGACTGAACCATGAGCGGTTCCACCGACATCGTACCCGAGGGCGTCGGCCGGCCGCGCCATCTCCCGCAAGCGCGACGATACCGGCGACCTGCCGCCGGCGCTGCTCGAATTCCACTCGCCCAGCGCCGCGATCGCGGCGATGCCGCCGACGCCGTCGGCGCGCTACGTCACCTGGATCGTCTCCTCGATGGCGATCTCCAGCGTGCTGGCGATGGCGCTGTTCCCGATCAGCCAGGTCGTGTCGGCGAGCGGCGCGCTGGTGCCGACCGTGCCGACCATCGTCGTGCAGCCGCTGGTGACGTCGATCATCCGCTCGATCGACGTGCATGAGGGCGACGTCGTGCACAAGGGCGACGTGCTGGCGCATCTCGATCCGACCAGCAGCAACGCCGACTACGACAATCTGAGCCAGCAGACCGACAGCCTGCAGGCAGAGGTGAACCGTCTGACCGCCGAAGTGACCGGCAAGGACTATGTGGTCGATCCCGGCAACCCGGCCTCGACCCAGCAGGGGGCGATCTTCCTGCGCCGCAAGGCCGAATACGCCGCCAAGATGGTCAATTACGACCAGCAGATCGCCTCGCTGCAGAGCGACGTGGTCGGCTACCAGGCCAACGCCGCCATGTATGCGGGCAAGGTCAAGGTGGCGTCCGACGTGCACAACATGCGGCTGGCGCTGCAGCGCGACCAGGTCGGCAGCCGGCTGAACTCGCTCGCCTCCCAGGACGATCTGATGGAGGCGGAGCGGGCGCAGATCTCCTCGCAGCAGAGCGCCACCTCGGCGCGCGGCAAGCTGAACGCGATGATCGCCGAGCGCGACGCCTACGTGCAGAGCAGCAAGTCGCAGACCTACCAGTCGCTCACCGATGCGCAGCGCAAGCTGTTCGACGCCACCAGCCAGCTCGCCAAGGCGCGCCAGCAGAAGGACCTGCTGGTGATGCGCGCCGACCGCGACGCGGTGGTGCTGAACATCGCGCACGTTTCGGTCGGCTCGGTCATCACCACCGCGCAGCAATTCATGACGCTGACGCCGCTCGACGCGCCGCTCGAGATCGAGGCGCGTCTGCCTGCCAACCAGGCCGGCTACGTCAAGCTGGGCGACAAGGCGCAGGTCAAGTTCCAGACCTTCAGCTACGTGCAGTATGGCGGCGCCGACGCCGCGGTCGTGAATATCAGCGCCGACAGCTTCTCGCAGGACCAGGCCCAGGCGACCGCCGCCAGCGCCCCGGCCAACGGCCTGACCACGCCCGGCGGCTCCGGCCAGTCCTTCTACCGCGTCAGGTTGCGGATCGACCGCTACTCGCTGCATGGCGTGCCGAAATTCTTCAAGCCGACGGCCGGCATGGTGGTCACCTCCGACATCAACGTCGGCAAGCGCACCATCCTGCAATATCTGCTCTCGACGGTGCTCCCGACCATGGGCGAAGGCATGCGCGACCCGTCCTAAGGCTGGTCTAACGCGACAGCCGGTGCGGGACGGTCCCGCGCCGGTCGCTATCCAGGAGCGTTGCACGACACGATGGCGAGTTTCCTGACCCAGCGCCTGGCGGCAGCCTTCTCACCGCAGGCGAAGTTCCGCTACGCCCTGTCCCTGATCGAGGCCGGCGAGGTCGCCCGGGCTTTCCAGCCGCTCAGCGCCGCCGCGACCGCCGGCATCCCCGAAGCGCAGTTCAGGGTCGGCCGGGCCTACCTTGATGGCGCCGGGGTGCCGGTCAGCCGCGAGGAGGGGGCGCGCTGGATGGAGCGCGCCGCCGAGGCCGGCTGGGTGGAAGCCCAGGTGGTGCTGGCGACCCTCTATCTGTTCGGCCTGGTCGGCGGTGCCGCCGGCGGTGCCGCGGTGTTCGCCGCCGGTCCGGCGCAGCAGGATGCGAAGCCGGATTTCGAGCGCGCCGCGGCCTGGTCCAGGCGCGCCGCCGAGGCCGGCTCGCCGGAGGGGCAGGCGCTCTACGCCTATGTGCTGACGTCCGGCTCGCCGGAACTGCGCGACCTGCCCACCGCCGACGCCTGGTACGAGAAATCCGCGGCCGCCGGCTGTCCGCAGGGCTATCTCGGCCTGGCGCTGGCCCAGCTTCGCAGCGCGCTCGACGCCGAGGGCCAGAAGAAGGCCGCAGCCAACCTGGCGAAGGCGGCCGAGGGCGGTCTCGGCACCGCGCTGTATCTGCTGGGCGTGATGACCGAGCGCGGCGCCGGCGTGACCCAGGACATCGCGGCGGCGACCGACCTCTACCGCCAGGCGGCCGAGCGCCATGTGCGCTCCGGCGAGGCGCGCTACGGGCTGGCGCTGATGGAGGGGCGCGGCGTCGCCCGCAACCCGACCCAGGGCGAGAGCTGGCTGCGCCGCGCCGCGCTGGCCGGCGACGCGGAAGCGGCGGCGCTGGTCGGCGACGTCTACACCAAGGGCGGCGACCTGCCGCCGAACTATGCCGAGGCGGCGAGCTGGTATGGCCGTGCCGCCGCCGCCGGCCATGCCGCGTCGGCGCGTGCGCTGGGGCTGCTCTACCTCACCGGTGCCGGGGTGCCGCGCGACTCCGAGGAGGCGGCGCGCTGGTTCCGCCATTCCGCCGAGCGTGGCGACCAGATGGCGCACGTCGATCTCGGCAACCTGGTGCTGTCCGGCGGCGGCAGCGAGGAGGATCGCAACACCGCGCGGATCCGCTTCGAGCAGGCGGCGGAGACCGGGGACCTGGTGGCGGCGTTCAATTTCGGCGTCTGCCTCGCCGAGGGGGTCGGGATCGAGCGCAACGACCGGCAGGCGGCGCTGTGGCTGCGCCGCGCCGCCGACGGCGTGGTCAATGCGCAATACTGGTATGGACGGATGCTGGCCGAGGGGCGCGGCGTCGAGATCGACCTGAAGGAAGGCCGCGCCTGGATCGCCCGCGCCGCCGAGGCCGGACTGCCCGATGCCGAGATGGCCTATGGCGAGATGCTGCTGGGCGGCCGCGGCGGCCAGCGCGACCACGGGCTCGCGCTGCAGATGTTCGAGCGCGCCGCCGCCCAGGGCCATCTGAACGCGATGTTCTCGGTCGCGGCGATGTATGGCGGCGGCCACGACGTGCCCGAGGACCGGGCGCAGGCGCAGGGCTGGTTCCGCAAGGCGGCGGAGCGCGGCCATGCGATGGCGCAGCTGATGCTCGGCCGCTACCTGTCGCGCGGGCTTGGCGGCGAAACCGATCTCGGCGAGGCCAGGCTGTGGCTGCAGCGGGCCCGCTCGCAGGGCATCAGCCAGGCCGATGTCGAGCTTGCCCGGCTGGGCAACAAGCCGGGCGGCGCCGCGCCGCCGCCGGTCGCCCGGGCCGCGAGCCAGAATTAGCCCCGGTCCCGCAGGCCGAGCATGATCGACCGGTCAGGCGCCGAGGACATGGCCGAGCCCGGCATCGGCCCTGGTCGCGGCGCGGGCGTGGGCGCGGACGTGGGCGTGACTCTGGCGCGCGTCACCGATGCCGATCGCGCGGTCTGGCGCGAATGGGCGCGCGAGCGGGCGCAGGATGCGTTCCGGCGCGGCAGGATCGCCACCGAACTCGGCCAGCCGGAGGAAGCCAGACGCTGGCTCGAACGCGCGCAGCGGCTGGCGCCCGACTCCACCACCGTCACCTTCCCGCTGGCGGTGGCGCGGCTGAGCTGCGGCGACCCGGAGGGGGCGATCCGGCTGCTGGTTCCGCTGCTGCGCCGGTTCGATCTGCGCGAGGGCTGGATCATGCTGGGCGCCGCGCGCCTGTCGGCGCATGCCCCGGACGAGGCGGCGGCGGCGATCGGCGAGGCGCTGCGGCGGCATGCGCCGGATCGCGGCGTGGCCGGGCTGCTGACCGACATCGCCCGCGCCGCCGGCTGGCCGGGCTGGTGCGGCCTGTCCGGCGACGGCACGCTGCATCTCGATCGGCCGGCCGGCGCCGCGCGGGCCGAGAACGCGCTCGCGATCAGCCTCGACGGGGTGCCGGTGGCGCTGCGGGGCCGTGGCGCCAGACCATCGCTGCCGGCGGGCTGGGATCGCGCCCGCTCGCTCGGCGTGACCCGTGGCGGCAGGGCGCTGCTGGGCAGCCCGATCGATATCGCCTCCATCCTGCGCACCGAGGGGTTCGTCGAGGCGGTCGATGGCGTGCTGACCGGCTGGATCTGGCATCCCGGCGAGCCGGAACGGACGCCGGTGGTGACGGTCCGCGACGCCGCCGGGCAGAGCGTCGCCGTCGCCATGGAGGCGCTGGCCGACGTGCCGACCGCCGATGCCCCGCTCGCCCGGCCGCGCCTGCTGCAGCTCGATGCGGCCCGGCTCGGACGGCTGCGTCTCGGCGACGGGCCGGTCAGCCTGGTCGGCAGCGACGGCCGCTCCCTGGCCGGCAGCCCGCTCGATCCGGGGCTGGAGCGCCGCGCCGCGACCGCGCTGGCGGCGATCCAGGCCGATGCCAGCCGGCGCGTCGTATTGGCGCGCGCCGGGCACAAGCGGCTTGCGGCGCCAGCGATCGTCATGCCGCCGCCGTTCCTGCCGGCGCCCGCGTCGCTGGTCGGGACCGCGCCCGCGATCGGCACGCCGCGGCCGGTGGACGTGGTGGTGCCGGTCTACCGGCATCTGCGCCGTACGCTCGACTGCCTGGAGAGCGTGCTGGCCAGCCTGCCGGCCGACGTCGCGGCCGACGCGCGCACGCGGCTGGTGGTGGTCGAGGACGCCTCTCCCGAAGCGGCGCTGGTCGACGCGCTGCGGGCGATGGCGGCGGCGGGCCGGATCGTGCTGATCCGTCGCGCGGCCAATGGCGGCTATCCGGCCAGCGCCAATGACGGGATCGCCGCCTGCCCGGACCGGGACGTGGTGCTGCTCAATGCCGACACGCTGGTCGCGCCCGGCTGGCTCGAGGCGTTGCGCCGCGCCGCCTACAGCGCCGCCGATATCGGCACCGCCACGCCGCTGTCGAACGAGGCCACCATCCTCAGCTATCCCGATCACCGCGCCCGCAATCCCGCGCCCGATCTGGCCGGCACCAGACGCCTGACCCTGCTGGCGGCCGAGGCCAATGGCGACCGGGTCGAGGCGATCCCGACCGGTCACGGCTTCTGCCTGTATCTGCGCCGCGACTGCCTCGACCAGACCGGCATGCTGCGCGAGGACCTGTTCGCGCAGGGCTATGGCGAGGAGAACGATTTCTGCCTGCGGGCGCGTCATCTGGGCTGGCGGCACGTCGCCGCCCTCGGCGCCTATGTCGCGCACGAGGGCAACGTCTCGTTCGGCGCCGCCCGCACCGGGCTGATGCGCCGCAACCTGGAGATCCTGAACCGCCTGCACCCCGGCTACGACGCGCTGATCCAGGCGCATATCGAGGCCGACCCGCTCGCCCCGGCCAGGTTCCGGCTCGACATGGCGCGCTGGAGCAGGCTGCGCCGGCTCCATCCGGGCGGCATGGCGGGGCAGGACGGGCAGCCGCCGCGCGCGGTGCTGCTGCTGACTCACCGCCAGGGCGGCGGCGTCGAGAAGGTGGTGCGCGAGCGCGCCCGCCAGCTGCGCGCGCAGGGCCGGCGGCCGATCGTGCTGCGCCCGGACGGCGACGCGGTGCAGCTTTCGGACCTCTCGGTCGAGGAGAGCTTCCCCAACCTGCGGTTCGTGCTGCCGGCGCAGTTCGAACAGCTGGCCGGCCTGCTGGCGGCGGATAACGTGGTGCAGGCGGAATGGCACCACCTGCTGGGCCACCACCCGGCGGTACGCGGCCTGTGCGCCCGGCTCGGCGTGCCCTACGACGCCTATGTCCATGATTATGCGTGGTTCTGCCAGCGTATCGCGCTGGTCGGGCCGCAGGGGCGGTATTGCGGCGAGCCCGATCCGTCCGGCTGCGAGACCTGCATCGCCGCGCAGGGCTCGAATTTCGCCGAGCCGATCGGCGTCCGCGCCCTGCTCAAGCGCTCGGCGCGCGAACTGGCGGCTGCGCGGCGCGTGGTGGCGCCGTCCGAGGACGCGGCGCGTCGCCTCGCCCGGCATTTTCCCGGCATCCGCCCGGAGATCGTGCCGTGGGAGGACGACCGGCCGGACCTGTCGCTCGAGCGGCTGGCGGCGATGTCGTCGCTCGGTCCGCGGGCGCCGCGTCGCGCCGAGCAGCGCGCCCACCTGGCCCAGGCCGAGCGGTCCGCCAGGATCGTGGTGATCGGCGGCATCGGCCGGGAGAAGGGCTACGAGGTGCTGCTCGACTGCCTGGCGGACGCCCGCAACCGCGGCCTGCCGCTGGAATTCGTCGTGGTCGGGCACACGCCGGACGACATGGCGCTGCTCGATCTGGGCTGCGTGTTCGTCACCGGCGAATATCGCGAGGAGGACGCGGTGGCGCTGATCGCCGAGCAGCAGGCCGATCTCGCCTTCCTGCCCTCGATCTGGCCGGAAACCTGGTGCTTCACGCTGAGCCTCGCCTGGCGCGCCGGGCTTCCGGTGGCGGTGTTCGATATCGGCGCCCAGGCGGACCGGGTGCGCGCCGCCGGGCGTGGCATGGTGCTGCCGCTCGGACTGCCGGTTGCGGACCTGAACACGGTACTTCTCCGCCTGTGTGGTCGCGCCGGTCCGCCTCAACCTCCGGTATCCGGTGGCCGCCCCATTGCGAAGCGCCGGCTGGCGTCGCACCATCTGGCGCCGTAGGCCAGGATTCGCCCGCCGACCGTCCCTGAACGCCCCCTGAACGCCCTTCGCGGGCAGAAGCAACGGATACCGCCGATGTCGCAGACCAGTCCGACACCGAACCAGCGTGTGGTGACGGAACTCAAGGTTTCCGCGCATCTGATGCTGCTCGATCCAGGCGTGTTCTGCATCTTCCACAGCCCCGGCACGCAGCCGCCCGATCCGGCGACCGGCCTGCCAGGGGTTCGCGTCACCCGGCCGCCCGCGACCTCGGCGGAGATGATGGCGATCAGCACCTTCAATCCGGATGGCTGGCTCGGCGGCGAAAACAACGCCGCCCTGGTGCGGGTGAACAACACGCCGTCGCAGGTGCTGGTGACGATCTACCAGGCCGTCGGCAGCGCCATCGAGGCGCCGAAGCTGCAGGTGCTGCGCCTGAGCGACGCGCATCAAGTTGCTCCCGCCCAGGCCGCTGGTCGTGCCCCCGCCCCAGGCGCTGCCCAGGGCGCTGCCTTGGCCGCCGCGCCAGCCGCGGCGCAGGCCCCGGTGCAGATCGGCGTGAAGGCCGGCGCGAAGGGCGAGGCGTCCGGCGCCCCCGCCGACGCGTCGGAGACGGCGGCGCCGTCCGGTCCGGCCGCGGCAGAGAAGCCCGAGGTCGCAGCACACGTGCAGCGGCGCGGCGACCTGCTGACCAGGCTCGGCGACTGGATGGGCGAGCGCGGCAGCCAGAACTGGATCGAGGGTTTCGCCGTGCTGCCCTCGCGCTTCGTCGAGCCGTCCGACATCGAGTACCAGGCGGTGCTCGGCAAGGGATGGCTGTCGCCGTGGTCGGAAGGCGGCAAGTATTGCGGCAGTCGCGGCATGGCGCTGCCGATCCTGGGGCTGCGGGTGCGGCTGAAGGGCGAGGCGGCCGGGAAGTTCGATGTCCGGGTGCAGGCGACCTTCATCGACGGCACCGCGATCGGCCCGGTCGATGGCAGCCAGACCGCGGAAGCGCCGAGCCTGGCGCCGCTCGAGGCGTTCAGGATCGAGTTCATCCCGCTCGGCGAGGAGACCGCGATGCCGGCGCCGGCGACCGGTGCGACGCCGGATGGCCGGCGCGACGACAAGGCGGGCGCGAAACCCGCCAGGCTGTCGCCGGCCAGGGAAGAGCCGGCCAGGCGCGCCGGCGGCGGCCTGAAGATGGCGGCGCCGGCATCCGGCAAGCCGGCCACCGCCAAACCGGTCGCCACGCCGTCCCGCGCCGCGTCGCCACCCTCGGCGCGCGGCGTCAAGCAGGGGACGCATCCGTCGGCCAAGCCGGCGGCGAAATCGCCGCTCAAGACCGGCGGCCGCCGCTAGGGCGGCGGTCGCGCGCAGCCCGGCACGGCGCTACGGTCTCGACAGCCCAAACCCTGCAGGTTGCGCTTGAGATACTTGTTCGTTCATCAGAACTTCCCGGGGCAGTTCCTGCATTTGGTCCGCCATCTCACCCGCCAGGGCGACAACGAGGTGGTCTTCATCAGCGAACCGAACAGCAACGCCATGCCCGGCGTGCGGCGCATCTTCTACAAGATGCCGCGCGGCGCCGCACCGGAGACCGCGCCAGCCGCCCAGGAATTCGAGATCGCCACGCTCCGGGCGGAGATGGTCGCCAACATGGCGCGGAGCCTGAAGGGGCTCGGCTTCACCCCGGACATCATCATCGGCCATCACGGCTGGGGCGAGCTGCTGAACCTGCCCGACGTCTATCCCGACGTGCCGATGCTCGGCTATCTCGAATTCTACTACCGCACCGACAAGTTCGATATCGGCTTCGATCCGGAATTCCCGAACGACCCGGTGATGTATCCTCGGGTCCGCGCCAAGAACGCGGTCAACCTGATCGCGCTCAACAACCATGGCTGGGGCCAGACCCCGACCCTGTTCCAGAAATCCACCTATCCGACCTGGTCGCACGATCGCATCGCGGTGCTGCCGGAAGGTGTTGATCTCGACATCTGCGCCCCGGACCGGTCGCTGGCGCGCAAGCCGTTCCAGCTCGGCGACGTGACCGTGCTGCCGAACGAGAAGCTCGTCACCTACGTCGCGCGCGATCTCGAGCCCTATCGCGGCTTCCACCGCATGATGCGGGCGCTGCCCAGGATCCTCGATGCCAGGCCCGACGTCAGGGTGATCATCGTCGGCGGCGACGGGGTCAGCTACGGCGCCAAGCTGGCCAGCGGCACCTGGCGCGAGATCCTGCTCGCCGAACTCGGCGACCGGCTCGACCGCTCGCGTGTGCATTTCGTCGGCAAGCTCGATTACCGCAGCTACGGCGACCTGCTGAAGCGCTCCGACGCGCATCTCTACATGACCTACCCGTTCGTCGCGTCGTGGTCGCTGCGCGAGGCGCTCGCGACCGGATGCGCGATCGTCGGCAGCCGGACCGCGCCGGTCGAGGAGTTCATCACCCACGGCAGGAACGGCCTGCTGGCGCCGTTCCATGACAGCGAGGCGGTGGCCGACAGCGTCCTGGAGCTGCTGGAGAACACCAGCCTGGCGCAGAAGCTGCGCCGTGCGGCGCGCAAGGAGGCCGAGCGCACCTTGTCGATGACCGACTATCTGTCGAAATACGAGGCGTTGATCGCCCGCACGATCAACGCCGGTCCCGGCTGAGCGGCGATCAGGTCCTGGCCGCGGCCAGCGCGTCCAGGATCACCTGTCCGGCCTCCTCGCGTCCGGCCCAGCCGGTCACCTTCACCCACTTGCCCTTCTCCAGATCCTTGTAGCGAGTGAAGAAATGCTCGATCGCCTGGCGGGTGATCTCTGGCAGCTGGCCCACTTCGCTGATGTCGGTGAACTGGGTGTGCATCTTGTCGTGCGGCACGCAAACGATCTTCTCGTCCATGCCGCTCTCGTCTTCCATCCTCAGCATGCCGATCGGGCGGGCGCGGATCACCGCGCCCGGCACCATCGGCGCCGGGGCCAGCACCAGCGCGTCCGCCGGGTCGCCGTCGGCCGCCAGCGTGTTGGGGATGAAGCCGTAGGCGGCCGGGTAGGCCATCGGCGTGAACAGGAAGCGGTCGACGAACACCGCGCCGCTTTCCTTGTCGATCTCGTACTTCACCGACGAGCCCTGCGGGATCTCGATGACGACATTGATGTCCCAGGGGACGTCCTTGCCGGGGCTGATCTTCGAGACGTCCATGCGGTCCTGCCTTGGCTGCTGCGTTTGGTTCGGGGCGGTCGGGAGCAGACCGTATCGGCGCCGGCATCCCTTGCCAAGCTTGCCAAAACCCCGGGTTTGCGCGATTTGAGAGCCGGCTTGTGCGCCTGTAGCTCAATGGTTAGAGCGGGCCGCTCATAACGGCTTGGTTGCGGGTTCGAGTCCTGCCGGGCGCATGTCCGCCCCGATGGCGCGCCCGGCTATCGTGACCGGGACCGCGCCGAGCCGAACGCCGCCCACCTCCTATGCGGAGCCTCGCCATGGCCGCCTACCAGTATGTCTATGTGATGAAGGACCTGACCAAGGCGTTTCCTGGCGGCCGGGAAGTGTTCAAGGGCATCACGCTGTCGTTCCTGCCGGGCGTCAAGATCGGCGTGCTGGGCGTGAACGGCGCCGGAAAATCGACGCTGCTCAAGATCATCGCCGGGCTGGAGAAGGATTACGGCGGCGAGGCGTGGGCGGCGGAGGGCATCCGGATCGGCTATCTGGAGCAGGAGCCCAAGCTCGACGAGAGCCTGACCGTCGGCGAGAACGTCGCACTCGGCTTCGGGTCGCTGAAGGAGGCGGTCGATCGCTTCAACGCGATCTCGATGCAGTTCGCCGAGCCGATGGAGGAGGCGGAGATGAACGCCCTGCTCGCCGAGCAATCGACGCTGCAGGAGGAGATCGAGGCCAAGGACGGCTGGGAACTGGACCGCAAGATCGAGATTGCGCTGGGTGCGCTGGCCTGCCCGCCGGCCGACAGCGCGGTGACGAAACTGTCCGGCGGCGAGCGCCGGCGGGTGGCGCTGTGCCGGCTGCTGCTGGAGAAGCCCGACATCCTGCTGCTCGACGAGCCGACCAACCATCTCGACGCGGAAAGCGTGGCCTGGCTGGAGCGCACGCTGCGCGACTACGAGGGCACCGTCATGGTCATCACCCATGACCGCTACTTCCTCGACAACGTCACCAACTGGATCCTCGAGATCGAGCGCGGGCGCGGCTATCCGTTCGAAGGCAACTACTCGTCCTGGCTGACCCAGAAGCGCAAGCGGCTGGCGCAGGAGGAGAAGGAGGAGAGCGCCCGCTCGCGCGCGCTGGCCGCCGAGCAGGAGTGGATCGGCGCCAGCCCGAAGGCGCGCCAGGCCAAGAACAAGGCGCGGATCCAGAAATACGAGGAGATGCTGGCGCAGAGCCACGACCGTGCCGGCGGCACCGCCGACATCGTGATCCAGCCCGGCCCGCGCCTGGGCGGCACCGTCATCGAGGCCGACAAGCTGCGCAAGGGCTACGGCAACCGGATGCTGATCGAGGATCTGGACTTCAAGCTGCCGCCGGGCGGCATCGTCGGCGTGATCGGGCCGAACGGCGCCGGCAAATCGACCCTGTTCAAGATGATTACCGGCGACGACAAGCCCGACGGCGGCACGCTGAAGATCGGCGAGACGGTCAAGCTCGGCTATGTCGACCAGAGCCGCAACTCGCTCGACGACGAGAACACGGTCTGGCAGGAGATCACCGGCGGCACCGACGTGATCTATCTCGGCAAGCGCGCGGTGCAGAGCCGGGCCTATGTCGGCGCCTTCAACTTCAAGGGCTCCGACCAGCAGAAGAAGGTCGGCATCCTCTCCGGCGGCGAGCGCAACCGCGTGCATCTGGCCAAGATGCTGCGCAAGGAGAGCAACGTCATCCTGCTCGACGAGCCGACCAACGATCTCGATGTCGACACGCTGCGCGCGCTCGAGGACGCGCTGTCGGAATTCGCCGGCTGCGCGGTGATCATCAGCCACGATCGCTGGTTCCTCGACCGGCTTGCCACCCATATCCTGGCCTTCGAGGGCGACAGCCACGTCGAGTGGTTCGAGGGCAATTTCCAGGCCTACGAAGAGGACAAGCGACGCCGTCTCGGCGAGCACGCGACCGATCCGGCCCGGATCAAGTACCGGCCGCTGGCGCGCTGATCCGGGTGCGCTGACCGCCGGCCGACGCATCGTCGTGCAGCCGCCGCCGGTGCCGATCGGCCGTGTGGTCAGGACCGCGCGGCTGGTGCTGGCCCCGGTCGGCTGGCGGGACCTGGCCGACATGACGGCGCTGAAGGGCGATGCCGGCGCCTTCGGCCTGATGCTGGGCGGCGTGCGCAGCCGGGTGCAGGCGGAAGCGGAAATGGCCGAGGACGTCGCCTTCTGGGCGCGTCGCGGCCTGGGCATCTTCACCATACGCGAGCAGGGCCGGTTCCTCGGCATGACCGGGCTGCACGAGCGGCCGGACGGGCGCGGGCTCGGCTTGCGGTTCGCGCTGTTCCCCTCGGCGCGCGGCCGCGGCGTCGCCCGGGAGGCGGCGGCGGCGGCGTTGCGTTTCGCGCACGATGCCGGCGAGACCAGGGTGATCGCGGTGGCCCGCGACACCAATTTCGCCTCGCGCACCACGCTGGGCGGCATCGGCATGACCGTCTGCGACTGGTTCGATCGCGACGGTCACGTCATGCTGGTCTATGAGAGCGTGCGGGCCCCGCCCGCCTGAGGCGGGTCGGCGGCGGGCCTAGGACTGGCGTCCGACCTTGGACTGCAGCGCGTTGAGCAGCGCGTCGACATTGTTGCCGTTATGCGCGAGGTAGCTCGCGTAGTCGCTGCGCTGGGTGACGCTCAGGCTGATGCCCTCGATCACCACATCGTCGATCTTCGGGCCGCCGCCGGCATGGCTGACAACCCACTGCACGTTGGCGGTCGGCTGCCCCGGACGGGTGATGACCGTCGACACGTAGCTCTTGCCGTCCTGCACGGTGGCGCGGCCGACGGTGATGCCGACGCCGCGATACTCGCCGAGCTTGTCGTCGATCGCGTTGGTGAGGACCTGACGGAACAGGGCCAGGTAGCGCTGCTGCTGGTCCGGCGTCGCGGTGCGCCAGAAACGGCCGAGGCAGGCGCGGGCGATGTAGTCGATATCCACGTCCTGGCGGAGCATCGGCTGCAGCTGCGCCTTCTTCTCGGTGTTGTCGCCCGGGCCGTTGACCACCGCGACCATGCGCTGGCCGAGCGACTGGATGAAGGCGGTGTCGGCGGCGGGATCGGCGTCCTGCGCCAGCGCCACGGTCGAGGTCGCGACACCGAGCGGCCCGAGCGCGAGGCCGGCCATGCCGAGCGACAGGAGGGCGGCGCGGGCGATCGTGGGAAGCGTGGTCATGGTCATGTCGTCCCGTTCAATGCACGGTCAGTGCGTATACCAGTCCGGAACCGTCATCCGGTGGTCGTCCTGCATGGTCTTGATCGCGGCGTTGACATGCTGCCGGTAGAGACTGCGGATCGTCGCGTACGGGTCTAGCGCGTTCTTCTTGACCTGGTCGAGGTCGCCAAGCAGCAGCGCCCTGGTGGAGACCAGGCCGACGCCATACAGCGCATAGTTGAGGGTGATCAGCCCGTAGCCGCGCGGCACGTAGGTCAATGGCGCCAGCGCCACATCCATGCCGTAGCCAGTCAGGGCGCGCGGGCTCGACGGACCCAGCAGCGGCACGAACAGGTACGGGCCGGACGGCAGGCCCCATTGCGCCAGGGTCATGCCGCCATCGGCGCTGTGGGCCGGGTAGCCCCAGCCGGTAGCGACATCCAGCACGCCGGCCACGCCGACGGTGGAGTTGATCAGGAAGCGCATGAAGGTGTCGCCGGCGCGGGCCGGCTTGGCCTCGAACACGTCGTTGAAGAACACGGCCGGGCTGGCGATGTTGTTCAGCACGTTGGCGACCCCGGTGCGGGCCGGCAGCGGCACCGCCCAGACATAGGCCTGGGCCACCGGCTTCAGGGTATAGGCGTCGACCGTGTCGCTGATGCGGTAGAGTACGCGGTTGGTGGGCTCCAGCGGGTCGTTGCGTTGCTGGTAGTCGGCCAGCCCGGCCGGGTCGGTCGGCTTGTCGGCGCAGGCGGCCAGACCCAGCAGCAGCACCGACGCGGCGGCGGCCCGCATGGTCCAGCTGCGTCGGGCGCGTCGCGTCGGGCAGGGGCGTGTCTCCGGAACCATTCTCGACCTCGGCTTGTCTCGGTGCCGGGCTCGGTCCCGGACGCAGGCGCAATCCCGCACAGGGACGTTGTCTAACATGGGTTCGCCCGCACGCAATCCAGTCCCTGGCCGCCGCCTGGTCGCCGCCTGGCCGGTCCCCGGTCCGGGAGCGGCCGATCTTGCGCTTGCGCCGCGGCCGGCCGGGCCTCACATGGGAGCCACCATGAATGACCACGCACGCGATCCGGCGATACGCTCCGACGCCGGCCAGACCGGCCAGACCGCGATGCCGGTGCTCGAACGCTGGCTGACCGGCCCGCGCATCGCCGGTCTGCCGGCCCCGGACTCGCAGCAGCGGCCGCCCTTGCTGTCGTTCGAGTTCTTCCCGCCGCGCACCGAGGCGCTGGAACAGCAGCTCTGGAGCTGCATCAGGCGTCTGGAGACGCTGCGCCCGAGCTTCGTGTCGGTGACGTATGGCGCCGGCGGCTCCACCCAGGCCCGAACCCACGACACGGTCGCGCGCCTGATCCGCGAGACCGGTCTGACCCCGGCCGCCCACCTGACCTGCGTCGGCGCCAGCCGTGGCGAGGTCGATGACGTGGCGCGGCGCTACTGGGATTGCGGCGTGCGGCACATCGTGGCGCTGCGCGGCGACCCGAGCGAGAAGGGCGGCCGGTTCGAGCCGCACCCGGATGGCTATGCCAGCGCGGTCGAACTGGTCGGCGGGCTGAAGCGTATCGCCGATTTCGAGATCTCCGTCGCCGCCTATCCGGAGATCCATCCCGAGGCGGCGAGCCCGGCGGCCGATCTGGACAACCTGAAGCGCAAGCTCGATGCCGGCGCGACCCGGGCGATCACGCAGCTGTTCTTCGACGCCGAGACCTATCTCGGCTTCCTCGACCGTTGCCTGCAGGTGGGCATCACCGCCCCCGTGGTGCCCGGCATCATGCCGGTGTCGAATTTCGGCCCGGCGAAACGCTTCGCTGCCTCGTGCGGCGCCACCGTGCCGGCGTGGCTGGAACAGATGTTCGCCGGCACCGAGGACGACCCGGACACCAGGCGCATGATCGGCGCGGTGATCGCCGCCGAGCAGGTCAGGCTGCTGCAGGCCAACGGGGTCGACGAGTTCCATTTCTACACCCTGAACCGGCCGGACCTGACCTATGCGATCGCGCTGATCCTGGGCGTGCGTCCGCAGGCGGCCGCTGGCCGGTAACGGCCGCCGAGCCCCCCCGGACCCTGCGGCCCGCCGGTCAGGCGAGCAGGCTGAGCGAGCCGTCGGACTGGTCGTTCGAACCGGTCGTGCTGGTGCTGGCGGTACTCGTGCTGGCCGGCTTCACCGGGGCCGTCTGCGTCGGCTGCGGGCTGTCGGCGCCCTGGGAGACGATCGGCGGCGCCGCCCGCGGCGGGCCCCGGTGTTGCATGGGCTGCATGATCGCGGTGCTGGATGAGTCGATGCCGATGGCCATGATGGGGTGTCCGTTGCCAGGAAGTGTCGCCGCTCAGCGTAGCCGGTCCTGGTTTCCGAACTGTTAAGCCGGCGTCGGAATCGATTGCGGACCCGGCCAGGCCATGTTGTGGATCAGCAGCGCCACCAGCCCCGACCAGCCGGTCTGGTGCGACGCGCCGACGCCGCGGCCGGTATCGCCGTCGAAATACTCGTAGAACAGCACCAGATCGCGGAAATGCGGGTCGTCCTGCAGCACCGGGTGATCGCCATGCACGGCCCGCCTGCCGTCGGCGCCGCGGGTGAACAGCCCGACCAGACGCTGCGACAGGGTGCCGGCCACCTCGGCAAGGGTCATCATGGTGTCGGAGCCTGTGGGGCAGGCGATCCGGTAGCCGTCGCCGTAGAACCGGTGCAGCCGCAGCAGGCTCTCGACCAGCAGGTAGTTCACCGGCATCCAGACCGGGCCGCGCCAGTTCGAATTGCCGCCGAACAGGCGCGACGTGCTCTCGCCGGGCTCGTAATCCAGCTCGAAGCTCTGGCCATACCATTCGAAGCGGTAGGGCGCCGCGCTGTGCGCCCTGGAGACCGCGCGCAGGCCGTGCGGCGACAGGAACTCCGCCGTATCGAGCATGCGGGCCAGGGTCCGGGTCATGCGGTGCGCGCGCAGCAGCGAGATCAGCACGGTGTCGTTGCTGCCGGTGCGGTTCCAGTCGGAAACCTGCGCCGCCAGATCGGGCCGGTGGTCCAGGAACCATTTCATGCTGCCGCTGAAACCGGTCAGGCCGGCGATGGTGTCGCGCTCGAGCGTCGTCACCGCCAGCAGCGGGATCAGCCCGACCATGGAGCGCGCGCGCAGCGGCACGCGCTCGCCGCTCGGCAGGTTCAGCGTGTCGTAGAAGAACCCGTCCTGCTCGTCCCACAAGGCGCTGCCGTCGGCGCCGGCGATCAGCAGGAAATGCTGGAAGAACTTGGTCGCCATCTCCTCGTAGGCATGGTCGGCGCGCGCCAGCTCCACCGAGATCTTGAGCATCGACAGCGCATACATCGCCATCCAGGCGGTGCCGTCGGACTGCGACAGGGTGCCGCCGGTCGGCAGCGGCGCCGAGCGGTCGAAGATGGCGATGTTGTCGAGACCGAGGAAGCCGCCCTGGAACAGGTTGCGGCCCTGCTCGTCCTTGCGGTTCACCCACCAGGTGAAGTTCATCGCCAGCTTGTTGAACACGCGCTTGAGGAAATCGTGATCGGCCTTCCCGGTCAGGGTGCGGTCGGTCTCGAACACCCGCCAGGCGGCCCAGGCGTGCAGCGGCGGGTTGGCGTCGCCGAACGACCATTCGTAGGCCGGCAGGGCGGCGTTCGGCGCGAAATACCCGTCGCTCAGCAGCAGGGCGACCTGGTTCTTGGCGAAATCCGGATCGACGATCGCCAGCACCACCGTATGCAGCGCCAGGTCCCAGGAGGCGAACCAGGGATATTCCCATTTGTCCGGCATCGAGATGATGTCGGCGGCATTGAAGCTGGGCCAGTCGGCGTTGCGTCCGTCGCGCCGGGCGGCCGGCGGCGTCGGGCCGTTCTGGTCGCCGTCCAGCCAGCGCTTGACGTCGTAGCGGTAGAATTGTTTCGACCACAGCATTCCCGCCAGCGCCTGGCGCTGCACCAGCCGGGTGTCGGGATCCTGGATCGGCGCCTGCAGCGCGGCGTAGAACGCATCCGCCTCCTCGATCCGGGTGGCGAACAGCGCGTCGAAATCGGCGAAGGCGTCGACCGGCGCGCCGGCGCGAAGCCGCAGGCGCACCACGTGCTCGGCGCCGGGTGCGAGATGCAGCGCATGCAGGGCGGCGCATTTGGTGCCGACGCGCGCCGGATTGACCGACGCGGCCTGCCGACCGACGACATGGTCGTCGATGCCGTCCTTGAAATAGCCGGGGCCCGGTTCGCCGAACAGCCGTCCGGTATTGGTGTCATTGTCGCAGAACAGCAGGCTGGCGCCGGGCTCGACCGAGAGCTGCATGTCCGGCACGTCGGGATGGCGCAGCAGGGCCTCGGTGTCGGACGCGGCGCTGATCGACGGACGCGGGTTCTTGTCGGACCAGGACCAGATGTTGCGGGCCCAGAGCTGCGGCAACACCCATAGCGGCGCCGGCTCCGCGGCGCGGTTGACCACCCGCACCCGCATCAGGATGTCGTCCGGCGCCGCCTTGGCATATTCCACGAACACGTCGAAATAGCGGTCCTGGTCCAGGATGCCGGTATCGATCAGCTCGTATTCCGGCTGGTCCTGTCCGCGCCTCGCGTTCTCCGCGATCAGCGCCGCGTACGGGTAGGCGGCATGCGGGTATTTGTAGAGCATGCGCTGATAGGAATGGGTCGGCGTGGCGTCGAGGTGGTAGTAGAGTTCCTTGACGTCCTCGCCATGATTGCCCTGCTGGTTGGTCAGGCCGAACAGCCGCTCCTTCAGGATCGGATCGTTGCCGTTCCAGAGCGCCAGGCCCAGACACCAGCGCAGGCGCCGTTCGCCGAACCCGGCCAGCGCGTCCTCGCCCCAGCGATAGGCGCGCGAGCGGGCGTGATCGTGCGGGAAGAAGTCCCACGCCTCGCCGTCGGCGCTGTAATCCTCGCGGACCGTGCCCCATTGCCGGTCGCTCAGATACGGCCCCCAGCCTTTCCAGCGCGCCGCGTCCGCCCCGGCCAGACGCTTTCCTTCCTCGGTCGCCCCGAGGTCGGGCCGGCCGGTCATGCGTGGAGCGCCGCGACCGCGCGCAGCCGGTCGCGGGTGCCGGCATCGGCCTGGCCGTTCACGCAGTCCTGGCGCCAGCGGCGCTGGAACGCGGTCAGCACGATCGTCAGCGCCTCGTCCATCGGTCCCTCCGCATCGATCCGATACCCGATCGCGCGCAGAGCGCAACGCACGCCGGCGAGTACAGCGGCATCCTTCACGCAATCGCCATGTCCCGCCGCCAGGTGCTGGTGCGGGAACAGGCCGATCCCGGCCCGCGACAACGCCGCCCAGGGGAACAGCTCTCCCGGATCCTGCTTGCGGTCCGGGGCGATGTCGCTGTGGCCGACGATGTTGACCTGCGGGATCGGATGGCGCGACAGGATCGACAGGCACAGTTCCCGCACCGCGTCGATCTGCGCCGCCGGGTAGGGCCGGTAGCCCCATTCGTGTCCCGGGTTGACGATCTCGATGCCGATCGATGTGTCGTTGAGCATCTCCCGGCCGCGCCAGAACGAAATCCCGGCATGGGCGGCGCGCAGCGTCTCGTCGACCAGCCGCACCACCGCGCCATCCTCCTCGACCACGTAGTGCGACGAGACCTCGGCGGCCGGGTCGCGCAGGCGCGCGATCGCCGCCTCGCCGGACCGCATGCCGGTGTAGTGCAGCACCAGCGTGTCGATGCGCGCGCCGTCCGGCCGCGGGCGGCAGTTCGGGCTCGGCAGGTCCAGGATCAAAGCCCGCGATCCCGCTTGATCCGGTCCCAGGCGGCGTTGATGCGGGCGACCCGGCCGGAGGCGGCGGCGATGTCCTGGGCGCTGGCACCGCGCGAGGCCAGCGAGTCCGGGTGGGTCTCGCGCATCAGCCGGCGCCAGGTCGCCCGCACCTCCTCGTCGGAGGCGCGCCGGGGCACGCCGAGCGTCGCGTAGGCGTCCGGCTCGTCCGCGGACGGCCGGGCGCCGCCATTCTCGGCTCGGTCCCAGGCGCCGGGGCCGAGCCCGAACGCGCGATGCACGCGGGCCAGGAACTCCTGCTCGCGCTGGTTGATCGCGCCATCGGCGCGCGCGATCGCGAACAGGGCGGCGAGCGCGTTCTCCAGCATCGCCGGCTGGTCGGCGAAGGCCCGGCCGAGTTCCTCGGCGAAAGGGAGATAATCGTCGGTGCGGGTGCGGGCCTGGTCGAACAGCCGCCCGACCTCGCGCGCCGATTGCGGCGGGATGCCGAAATTGCGCTTGAAGGCGTCGATCTCCTGCCGGTTCACCGGCGCGTCGCATTTGGCGAGCTTGGCCGACAGCACCACCACCACCAGGGCGAAGAGCTGGTCGCGCTTGCCGGTCAGCGCCGCCATCTTGGCGGCCAGCCGCAGCGCGGCGTTGTTCGGGTCGGCGACCGGCTTCTCGCGCGGGTCGCTGCCGAGAAAACCGGTGCCGCCCCAGCTTCCCCATTGGCCCTGCGGCGGATCGAGCAGCGAGCCGCGATCGGCGGCATGGCCGAGTGCCGCGCCGATCACCGCGCCGATCGGGCCGCCCATGAAGGCGCCCGTCACTCCACCGAACAGCTTGCCCCAGATCGCCATGCCCTGCCTGTATCACACGCCCCGGCCAGGGGCCCGTTCGCGAATTCGCCCGGCGCGCGGCACTGTCGCCCGTCGCGCCATATTCTCAAAACGGGCCCTGAACGGGTGAGTGGGCGCGCGGGTTCAGCCGCATCGATCAGCGACGCGGGCGGTCGGTGCAGACGGTGTGGGCGAGGCGCAGCAGGCGGGTCGCGCTCTGCGGCAGGCCGGCCCGGTGCGCTTCCTCGGCCAGGGTGAGCAGGTGGTGCGACAGCATCAGCGGGCTGACCGCATCGCCGGGGACGGGGGCGCCATTGATCGGGAGGATGGAGGCCATGGAGTTTTTCCTTGCTGCTTTCGGCTCCGTCTTGGCGCCGGCAAGGCGAGAGTGGCGCCGGAGACGTTAACGCCCGGTAAACGGCGCCCGCCCACCGGCGCTTTTTTTATCGCGCCTCGCGCAGCGCCAGCACGCGCAGCGCCGAGGCCAGGCTGCGCACCGGATCGCGGCCGGAATCGACCGATTCGACCAGCAGGATCAGGCTCTGGCCGCGCGCCGCGGCGATCCGGTCCAGGGCCGACCAGAATTCCGGCTCGAGCGCCACGCTGGTGCGGTGTCCGGACAGGACCAGGCTGCGCTTGACCATGGCGCGCATCAGCCGTCCGTGGTGAGCTGCGCGCAGGCCCAGGCGGCGGCCTCGGCCAGCACCGGATCGGGGTCGGCGGCCAGGCTGCGCGCCACCGGGCCCAGCGACGGGTCGCCGGAATTGCCGATCGCGATCGCCACGTTGCGCAGGAACCGCTTGCGCCCGATGCGCTTGATCGGCGAGCCGGCGAACCGGCCGCGGAATCCGGCCTCGTCGAGCCCGGCCAGCGTGCGCAGCGCCGGGGCGGCGAGGTCGGCGCGCGCCTGCAGCTTGGCGTGGCGGCCGACGCTGGCGAACCGATTCCAGGGGCAGACCGCCAGGCAGTCGTCGCAGCCATAGATCCGGTTGCCGATCGCCTTGCGGAACTGCTCCGGGATCGGGCCGGCATGCTCGATGGTCAGGTAGGAGATGCAGCGCGTGGCGTCGAGCCGGTACGGCGCCGGGAACGCGTCGGTCGGGCACGCGGTCAGGCAGGCGGTGCAGCTGCCGCATCCCCCGGCGCGCGGCGCCGAGGGCGGCAACGCCAGCGTGGTGTAGATCTCGCCCAGGAACAGCCACGAGCCGTGTTCGCGCGACACCAGGTTGGTGTGCTTGCCCTGCCAGCCGAGCCGGGCCTGTTCGGCGAGCGGTTTTTCCATCACCGGCGCGGTATCGACGAAGACCTTCACCGCCTGTCCGGCGGCGCTCTTCACCACGAACTGCGCCAGGTGCTTGAGCATGCCCTTCATCACGTCGTGGTAGTCGCGGTTGCGGGCATAGGCGGAGATGGCGCCGCGATCGCGGTGCGCCTGCAGCAGGCGCGGATCGGCGTCCGGCGCATAGGACAGGCCGAGCGCGATCACGCTGCGCGCCTCCGGCCACAGCGCGCGCGGATCGCTGCGTTCGGCGGTGCGCTGCTCCAGCCAGCCCATCTCGCCGTGATGGCCGGCGGCCAGGAAATCCGACAGCCTAGCGCGCGCCTCGGCGCCGAGCCTGGCCTCGGTGACGCCGAACGCGTCGAAGCCCAGCGCCAGCGCCTTGTCGCGGATCCGGTCGCGCAGCGATGGCGGCGGGTTCACGGCGGCGGATCGCCGGCGGCCCAGCCGGCGCGCAGCGCCGCGGCGCGGCTCTCCAGCCGCCGCTCCAGGATCGCGTCGCGGATGTCGCGCATCAGGCGCTGGTAGTAGGTCAGGTTGTGCCAGGTGAGCAGCATCGGACCCAGCATCTCCTCCGAGCGGAACAGGTGATGCAGATAGGCGCGGCTGTGCCGGCCGCAGCCGGGGCAGGGACAGCCCGGCTCGAGCGGGCGCGCATCGCCGGCATGGCGCGCGTTGCGCAGGTTGAGGGTGCCGCTGGCGGTATAGGCGCGCGCGGTGCGGCCGGCCCGGGTCGGCATCACGCAGTCGAACATGTCGATGCCGCGCTGCACCGCGCCCAGCAGGTCGTCGGGCGTGCCGACCCCCATCAGGTAGCGCGGCCGGTCCGCCGGCAGCAGCGGCACCGTGGAGTCCAGCGTCGCCAGCATCAGCGCCTGCCCCTCGCCGACCGCCAGGCCGCCCACCGCATAGCCCTCGAAGCCGATCCCGCGCAGCGCCCGCACGCTCTCGGCCCGCAATTCCGGCTCGGTGCCGCCCTGGACGATGCCGAACTGCGCATAGCCGGCGCGCGGGACGAACGCCTCGCGCGACCGCGCCGCCCAGCGCATCGACAGCCGCATCGACGCGGCGATGGTCTCGGTCGAGGCTGGCAGGGCCGGACATTCGTCGAAGCACATGGTGATGGTGGCATCGAGCGCGTGCTGGATCTGCGTCGAGCGTTCCGGCGTCAGCCGGTGCCTGGAGCCGTCGAGATGCGAGGCGAACGTCACCCCGTCCTGGTCGAGCGTGCGCAGCGCGCCCAGCGACATCACCTGGAAACCGCCGGAATCGGTCAGGATCGGGCCCGGCCAGTCCATGAAGCGGTGCAGCCCGCCCAGGGCCTGCACCCGCTCGGCACCCGGCCGGAGCATCAAATGGTAGGTGTTGCCGAGCACGATGCCGGCACCGGTCGCGCGCACCGCATCGGCGGTCATCGCCTTGACGGTGCCGGCGGTGCCGACCGGCATGAAGGTCGGCGTCGCCACCGCGCCATGCGCGGTCCGCAGCGTGCCGGCGCGCGCCGCCCCGTCCGACCCCTCCGGCTGCCAGCCGAACCCGGTCATGGGACATGCTCCAGCAGGCAGGCATCGCCATAGGAATAGAACCGGTATCCGGTCTCGACCGCATGCCGGTAGGCGTCGGTCATGCGCGCGCGGCCGGCGAACGCGCACACCAGCATGAACAGCGTCGAGCGCGGCAGATGGAAGTTGGTGAGCAGCAGGTCGACGGCGCGGAAGCGATGGCCGGGCAGGATGAACAGGCTGGTCTCGCCGTCGAACGGCTGCATCGTTCCGTCCTCGTCCACGGCGCTTTCCAGCAGTCGCAGCGCGGTGGTGCCGATCGCGACGATGCGCCCGCCGGCGGCGCGGGCGCGGTTGATCGCATCGGCCGCCTCCCGGGTGACGATGCCGCGCTCGGCGTGCATGCGGTGCGCCTCCACCCGGTCCTCGCGCATCGGCAGGAAGGTGCCGGCGCCGACATGCAGGGTGACGGCGACCTGGCCGATGCCCCTGGCGCGCGCCGCGGCCAGCAGCGCCGGGGTGAAATGCAGCCCGGCGGTGGGGGCGGCGACCGCGCCGTCATGCGCGGCGAACATGGTCTGGTAGTCGCGTGCGTCCTGCGCGGTCGGGCCGTCCGGCCGGGCGATGTAGGGCGGCAGCGCCAGCTGGCCGGCCGCGCGCAGGAACGCGTCGAACGCCGGTCCCTCGGCATTGAAGCGCAGCACCGCGCCGCCGCCCGGCTCGCGCGCGACCACCGTCGCCCGTGTCTCGGTGCCGGGGAAGCGCAGCACGTCGCCGTCGCGCAGCCGTCGCGCGTTGCGGATCAGCACATGCCAGCTCATGTCGGGCAGCGGGCGGTCCAGGGTGATGCCGATCCTGGCCTCGCCGCGCAGCGCCGAGAGCCGGGCCGGGATCACCCTGGTGTCGTTGGCGACGATCAGGTCGCCGGCGCGCAGCAGCGCCGGCAGGTCGGCGACGCTGCGATCGAAGCGGCCGTGCGCGCCCACCTCCAGCAGCCGCGCGGCTTCGCGCGGCCGCGCCGGGGCCTGCGCGACGCGGTCCTGCGGCAGGTCGAAATCGAAATCGGCGGCGAGCAGCGTCATGATCGCCAAGCCTCTAGGCGAAGCGGCCGGCGACGACCAGGGCCCGGGGGCCGCCGCGCCGGCCGCGGCGCAGGGTTTTCGGTGCTGGCGCAAACCACCCGAGTATGGTGCAAACGCAGCGATGCCGGCACAAGCTGATTTTCCCCGCTCGCCTCCGCGTTTCTGCACCGGCTCGATCATGCGCCACACCGCGATCATGGCCGGCACCGGCGCGGTCGGGCTGCTGGCGGTGTTCGTCGTTGACCTGCTGAACCTGTTCTACATCTCCCGGCTCGGCGACAAGGGGCTGACCGCGGCGATCGGCTTCACCGGCGCGGTCGGCATGCTGCAGATCGCGGTGTCGATCGGGCTGTCGAT
>CAZZZA010000017.1:0-36199 GCA_964658455.1 uncultured Lichenihabitans sp. | reverse complement strand
CAGGAACTCGGCCAGACCATGCAGGAATTCACCAAGGACCCGAACGCCGAGTTCTACACGCCGGCGATCGACCAGGGCTGGTGGAACGGGCTGTCCAGCCGCATGCACTATCTCAAGGCCGACTTCACCGATGTCGGCCAGCTGCAGGCGCTGGCGCAGCAGATCGAGGGCAACGCGATCTTCTATCTCGCGGTCGCCTCGCGTTTCTTCGCCACCGTGGTGGAGAATCTCGGCAAGGCCGGGCTCACCGCGCAGCGCGAGGGCGCGTTCCGCCGGGTGGTGGTGGAAAAGCCGTTCGGCGCCGACCTGCAGAGTTCGCGGGAGCTGAACGCGCGCCTGCTCAAGGTGCTGGACGAGAACCAGATCTACCGGATCGACCATTTCCTGGGCAAGGAGACGGTGCAGAACATCCTGGCGATGCGCTTCGGCAACGGCATCTTCGAGCCGCTCTGGCGCAGCCAGTTCATCGACCATGTGCAGATCACCGCCGCCGAGACCGTCGGCGTCGAGGGGCGCGGCGCGTTCTACGAGCCGACCGGCGCGCTGCGCGACATGATCCCGAACCATTTGTTCCAGCTGCTGGCGATGGTGGCGATGGAGCCGCCGAACTCGTTCTCCGCCGAGACCGTGCGCACCGCCAAGGAGCAGCTGTTCGAGGCGATCCGTCCGGTGGCGCCGCAGAACGCGGTGCGCGGCCAGTATAGCGCCGGCACGGTGCAGGGCCGCGCGGTCAAGGCCTACCGCGACAGCCCCGGCGTCGCCGCCGACAGCCGGACCGAGACCTATGTCGCGCTGAAGCTCGAGATCGAGAACTGGCGCTGGCAGGGGGTGCCGTTCTACATGCGGACCGGCAAGTCGATGACCGGGCGCCTCACCGAGGTGGTGGTGCATTTCAAGCAGGCGCCGTTCGCGATGTTCGCCGACACCCCGGTCGACCGGCTGGCGCCCAACAACCTGACACTCAACATCCAGCCGACCCAGGGCCTGACGCTCGGCATCAGCGCCAAGATCCCCGGCCCGAAGATGGACCTGGCCGGGGTGGAGATGCGCTTCCGCTACGAGGACGCGTTCAAGCTGACCCCGAATGTCGGCTACGAGACGCTGCTCTATGACTGCCTGACCGGCGACGCCACCCTGTTCCAGCGCGCCGACAATATCGAGGCGGCATGGCGGGTGGTCGATCCGGCGCTGCAGGCATGGGCGGCGGACGCGGCCGGACCGGAACCCTACGAGGCCGGCAGCGCCGGTCCGAAGGGTGCCGACGCGCTGCTGGAGCGCGACGGGCGGGAATGGATGAGCCTGACCCGCAGCGTCTGAGGGGACGCGCGTCCGGTGGTCAGGCGGGCAGCAGCCGCTTGACCACCGCCGAGAGCCTGTGCCGGCGCAGCTCGTAGCGCGCCTTGGCGTCGTCGGCCATGTAGTTCAGCTGGATCGCGTAGCGCCGGCCGACAAAGGTCTTGTGGCCGTGATAGGTGGTCGGACCGTTCGGGAACACCAGCAGGGTGCCGTCGACCGGCGGCACCTCGACCGCGTAATCCTCCAGATCGTCTGGTCCGCGCAGCAGCCGCAGGCACCCGTCCTGCCCGGCCCAGTCGGCGCTGGCCGGATTGAGATAGAGCAGCACCGTCACCAGCTTGGCAGTCGAATCGGTGTGGATCTTGCCGTCCTTCTCGCGGGTGCGGCCGCGCACGGTCAGCATGGTCTGGCTGCCATCGAGATCGAGGCCGAATTTCGCCGCGATCCGGTCGCGCAGCGCCGGGCCCTGCAGCGCCTGCACCAGCTCGCGGGCGGCGCCGCGCAGGCCGAGCGAGGCGGGCGGGAACGAGCCGCCGTTGGCCATCTCCGGCAGGGTCTCGATCACCGCCGGGAGCCTAGAGGCCGGCACAAAATGCCGCACTACGAGGTGCCGGAACGGATCGCTCGCGACCGGGGTGGCGTCGAATGCCGCGTAATCCAGTATTTCCTGCATCGTCCCTGATCCGTCGACCGCGCTGCCCTGACCGGGTCCGGTCTTAGGACTCGAACTGCCGGCCGGCAAGTTCCGCGCCGCGGGTCGCCCCGGGCATCAGCCGCGCAGGCGGCGCTCGGGATGCAGGATGGTGTTGGTGGAGAGGAACTGCGCGCAGCCGATCTGGCCGTCGCAGCAGGGCAGCGGCGCACCCGGGTCGATCGCGTCCGACACCTGCCACAGCAGGGCGCGCGTCCCCGCCGCGTCCGGCCGCCAGGCGGCATGGTTCAGCAGCGTGGCATGGCCCTCGCAGGTGAAATGCGGCCGCTCGACCGTCATGCGAAGCTCCGCCGCCTGCGCACGGCTCGCCATGGCCGGAACCGCCAGAACGAGCAGAAGACGCAGCACGCGGATCGTCGTCATGGATGGTCGCTTTCCGGTTTTGGACATGTTGATGTCAGGTAAACGGCCAAGCGCTTGAGAAGGTTACATCGCTCGCGTTTCGTTGAACCTGAACCACAACGGTTGCATCGACCGGGCGCCGGTTCCGCCGCTGCGTGGCGCAGGGCGTTGATTCGGCGCGCAACTCTGCTGTATCGGCACGCCATGCAGCAGCAAGCCCGCCCCGGACCGCCGCCGGTCCCGCCCGGCACCGGCACGGGCCCTGGCCCCCTGGCGGCCTACCGCGAGCGGGTGGCGCAGGGCCTGCTGGATGCCGATCCGGCGCAGCTCCGCGCCGCGACCCGGCTCGACCTGCTGCATCGGGCGCTGGAGGCGCCGCCCCGGCGTGGCGCGGTGCGGCGGATGCTGGGCCGGCGGTCCAGGGCGCCGCGGCCGCGCGGCGTGTATCTGGTCGGCCAGGTCGGGCGCGGCAAATCCATGCTGATGGACATGTTCTTCGACACCGCGCCGGTGGCGGCGAAGCGCCGGGTGCATTTCCACCGCTTCATGCAGGAGGCGCACAAGCAGGTCCATGCGCTCAAGCGTGCCGATCCCGGCCTCGCCGATCCGATCCCGCCGCTGGCCGACAGCATTGCCGCCGGGGCGATGCTGCTGTGTTTCGACGAGTTCCAGGTCAACGACATCGCCGACGCGATGATCCTCGGGCGGCTGTTCGACGCGCTGTTCGCCCGCGGCGTGGTGGTGGTCGCCACCTCGAACACGGTGCCGGAGCAGCTGTTCCAGAACCGGCCCGGCGCCGACGCCTTCAAGCCGTTCATCGCCAGGATCACCCAGGAGGTCGATACCGTGCTGCTCGACAGCCCGCGCGACTACCGGCGCGGCGGGGTGCGCGGGCTCGTCACCTGGCACGTTCCGGCGGACGCGCGCGCCGACCGGGCGCTCGATCAGGCCTTCGCCCGCCTCTCCGGTGGGCAGAAGCCGCGACAGGAGGCGTTGTCGGTGATGGGCCGTCAGGTGATCGTGCCGGTGGCGGCGGGGCAGGTGGCGCGGTTCGATTTCGACACGCTGTGCGGCACCGCGCTCGGGGCCGGCGACTACCTGGCGCTAGCGCACCGGTTCTCGGCGCTGGTGCTCGACGGCATCCCGCGCCTGGGGCCGGAGAATTTCGACGTCGCGCGCCGCTTCATCGTGCTGATCGACGCGCTCTACGAGGCGAGGGTGCAGCTGGTCGCGTCCGCGGCCGACCAGCCGGACCGCATCTACGAGCGCGGCGAGGGCGCGGTGGCGTTCGAGCGCACCGCCTCGCGGCTGGAGGAGATGCAGGGAGAGGCCTATCTGGCGCTGGCGCATCTCGGCTGAAGCCCTTGCGGGGCTGGGTGGAGAGGATTAGCACGGAGCGCCTTCCGGCTGATTCCGGGTTTCTCCGGCGGGTCCTCCCTCCCTCAAACCCGTGTTCTCGGGGATTCGCATGGCACGCAACAAGATCGCCCTCGTCGGCGCCGGCAATATCGGTGGCACGCTCGCCCATCTGATCGGCCTCAAGGAGTTGGGCGACGTCGTCTTGTTCGACGTGTTCGGTGGCGTGGCGGCCGGCAAGGCGCTCGACATCGCGCAATCCTCGCCGGTGGACGGGTTCGACGCCGTGCTGTCCGGCGGCTCGGACTATGCGGCGATCGCCGGCGCCGACGTGGTGATCGTCACCGCCGGCTTCCCGCGCATGCCCGGCATGTCGCGCGACGACCTGCTGACGAAGAACGCCGAGGTCATCACCGCCGTCGCGGAGGGCATCAAGACCCACGCGCCGGGCGCGTTCGTGATCGTCATCACCAACCCGCTCGATGTCATGGTCGCGGTGATGCAGGAGAAGAGCGGGCTGCCGGCCAACATGGTGGTGGGCATGGCCGGCGTGCTCGACAGCGCCCGCTTCCGCCTGTTCCTGGCGCAGGAGTTCAATGTCTCGGTCGAGGACGTCACCGCGTTCGTGCTGGGCGGCCATGGCGATACCATGGTCCCGCTGACCCGCTATTCGACGGTGGCCGGGGTGCCGGTGACCGACCTGATCAAGATGGGCTGGACCACCCAGGAGAAGATCGACGCGATCGTCACCCGCACCGCCAATGGCGGCGGCGAGATCGTCAAGCTGTTGGAGAAGGGGTCGGCCTTCTATGCCCCGGCCGCCTCGGCGGTGGCGATGGCGGAGAGCTTCCTGAAGGACAAGAAGCGGGTGCTGCCGGCGGCGGTGAAGCTGAACGGCGAGTACGGCCAGACCGATTTCTATGTCGGCGTGCCGGTGGTGATCGGCGCCGGCGGCGCGGAGCGGGTGATGGAGGTCAGCTTCACGCCGGAGGAGAAGGCGGCGTTCGACAAATCCTGTGACGCGGTGCGCAAGCTGCTCGCCGACTTCCGCGCGATCGGCGCCTGAGCCGGTCCAAGCGCGCTGGCACGTTGATTGCAAAACCCCAATGCGATGGTCGTTGACGGAGCGTTCACGGGTTTGGCATCAGTCTGGCGCGTGGGGCCTGGCGCCCCGCGCCTCCGTTATGGATCCCGGGCAAACCATGCGCGGGAAGCATCCCAGGTCACACCAAACGCACGCATGGCAAATCCCATCAAGTCGTTATCTGTTGTTTTGAAAAGAGAAGGCTGGCGCACCGTCACGCGCCCGGCCGGCTGAGGAGAGCTCCATGGCGGGCGTCGACGTACTGGCCACTGCGTTCAGCGGTGGCAATGCCGCCTATCTGGCCGATCTGTATGCGCGCTGGATCGCCGATCCGGCCGGGATCGATCCCAGCTTCACCGCCTTGTTCGAGGCGATGGACGAGCAGGCGGTGGCGGTGCTGAGCGATGCCGCCGGCGCCTCCTGGGCGCCGCGCCGCTTCGAGATCGACGAACCGCCGCCCGCCGCCCCGAAGGCCGGCGCGGCCGCCAAGCAGGGCCGCGATGCCAAGGCCCCCGGCCGCGACGCGGCGAACGCCCCGGACGGCAAGGCAGCGGCCGCGCCGACCCCGTCGGTGGAGCAGGTCCGCGCCGCCGCCGATGACAGCCTGCGGGCGATGCAGCTGATCCGCGCCTACCGGGTGCGCGGCCATCTGGAAGCCAGGCTCGATCCGCTCGGCCTGCAGGTGCCGAAATCGCATGCCGACCTCGACCCCGCCACCTACGGGTTCGGTCCGCAGGATTTCGATCGTCCGATCTATCTCGGGGCGGCGGTATCGGCGCTGGTCGGCGCCGAGATCGTCACCATGCGCGAGATCCTGACCAGCGTGCGCCAGGCCTATTGCGGCCCGATCGGCGCCGAGTTCATGCATGTGCAGAACCCGGTGCAGCGCGAGTGGATCCAGTCGCGGATCGAGGCCAGCGCCTGGCGCGACGGCTTCGATGCCGAGCAGAAGAAGACGATCCTGCGCCGGCTGGACGAGGCGGAGGGGTTCGAGGCGTTCTGCCAGAAGCGCTATGTCGGCACCAAGCGGTTCGGGCTCGAGGGCGGCGAGGTCACGATCCCGGCGCTGCACACCATCATCGAGCAGGCGGCGCGCGACGGGGTGCGCTCGGTGGCGATCGGCATGCCGCATCGCGGCCGCCTGAACACGCTCGTCAACGTGGTGCGCAAGCCGTACACGGCGGTGTTCAGCGAGTTCGCCGGCGCCAGCTTCAAGCCCGACGACGTGCAGGGCTCCGGCGACGTGAAGTACCATCTCGGCACCTCGATCGACACCGAGATCGACGGCCACAAGCTGCACATCTCGCTGCAGCCCAACCCGTCGCATCTCGAGGCGGTCGATCCGGTGGTGGTCGGCAAGATCCGCGCCGGCCAGGACATGATCGGCGACACCAGGGAGCGCCAGAGCGGCCTCGGCATCCTGCTGCATGGCGACGCCGCGTTCGCCGGCCAGGGGCTGGTCTACGAGACCATGGCGATGAGCCAGCTGATCGGCTACCGCACCGGCGGCACAATCCATCTGGTGGTCAATAACCAGATCGGCTTCACCACCGTCTCGGCGCACGCCTATTCCGGCCTATACTGCACCGACATCGCCAAGGCGGTGCAGTCGCCGATCCTGCATGTGAACGGCGACGAGCCGGAAGCGGTGGTGTTCTGCGCGCGTCTGTGCGCCGAGTTCCGCCGCCGCTTTGCCGCCGACATCGTGCTCGACATCGTCTGCTACCGCCGCCACGGCCATAACGAGAGCGACGAGCCGGCATTCACCCAGCCGACCATGTACAAGGCGATCCGCGCCCGTCCGACCACGCGCACGCTCTATGCCGAGCGCCTGGTGCGCGAGGGCGTGCTGACCCAGGACCAGGCCAAGGCGGGCTGGGACGCGTTCCAGGCCCAGCTCGACGATTCCTACAAGGCGGCGCAGGCCTACCGGCCGAACAAGGCGGACTGGCTGGAGGGAAGCTGGTCCGGCATGAAGCGCCCCGGCGAGAACAACCCGAACGCCGACCATGATACCGGCGTCGAGCAGGCCAAGCTGGTGCTGGTCGGCCAGGCGCTGGGCACGGTGCCGAAGGGGTTCGACGCCAACCCCAAGATTACCCGCCAGCTCGAGGCCAAGCTCGGCATGATCCAGAGCGGCCAGGGCATCGACTGGGCCACCGGCGAGGCGCTGGCGTTCGGCACCCTGCTGCTGGACGGCCATCGCGTCCGGCTGTCCGGCGAAGATTGCCAGCGCGGCACCTTCAGCCAGCGGCACGCAGTGCTGATCGACCAGACCAACCAGAACGAGTACGTGCCGCTGAACAACATCCGCGGCCTCGAGGCCGGCGGCCAGGCGGGCATCGAGATCTACAACTCGCTGCTGTCCGAGTTCGGCGTGCTGGGCTTCGAGTACGGCTACAGCCTCGCCGACCCCAAGACGCTGGTGCTGTGGGAGGCGCAGTTCGGCGACTTCGCCAACGGCGCGCAGGTGATCATCGACCAGTTCATCGCCTCCGGCGAGACCAAGTGGCTGCGCATGTCCGGCCTGGTGATGCTGCTGCCGCACGGCTACGAGGGCCAGGGTCCGGAGCATTCCTCGGCGCGGATGGAGCGCTACCTGCAGCTCTGCGCCGAGAACAACATGCAGGTCTGCAACATCACCACGCCGGCGAACTATTTCCATGCGCTGCGCCGCCAGCTGTGCCGGACCTACCGCAAGCCGCTGATCATCATGACGCCGAAATCGCTGCTGCGGCACAAGCTGGCGGTCAGCGCGCTCGCCGACATGCAGGAGGGCACCCGCTTCCTGCCGGTGATCGACGAGACCGATCCGATCGGCGCCCCGGCCAAGGTGCGTCGCGTCGTGCTGTGCTCCGGCAAGGTCTATTACGACCTGCTGGCCGAGCGGCGGGAACGCGACCTGCAGGACGTGGCGATCCTGCGCGTCGAGCAGATCTATCCGTTCCCGGCCGAGGCGCTGGCCAAGGCGCTGTCGCCCTACAAGAACGCCGAGATCATCTGGTGCCAGGAAGAGCCGGAGAATGCCGGCTCCTGGAGCTTCGTCGACCGGCGCATCGAGGCGGTGCTGAAGCAGATCGGCCTGAAGGCCAGCCGCCCGGTCTATGCCGGCCGCGTCGCCGCCGCCAGCCCCGCCACCGGCCTCGCGCGCACCCATGCCAGCGAACAGGCGTCCCTGGTTCGCGAGGCGCTCGGCGTCTCGCCGATCGCCGACGAGAAAGCCGCCTGAGCGCCCGACCCTCGCTATCCGCCGCGGGTCGGCGTTCGACCCCGGGACGACAGCCAAGCCCAAGGAAGAGACGATGTCTGCCGAGATCAAGGTGCCGACGCTTGGCGAGAGCGTCACCAGTGCGACCATCGCCCGCTGGCTGAAGCAGCCGGGCGAGACGGTCGCCGCCGACGAGGCGGTGGTCGAACTCGAGACCGACAAGGTCAGCGTCGAGGTCGCGGCACCGGTCGCCGGCGTGCTCGGCCCGCACGAGGCGGCGGAGGGCGGCGAGGTCGAGGTCGGCGCGCTGCTCTCGGTGGTCGAGCCGGACGCCGGCGCGGCGGCCACGCCGAAGCCGGAGACCGGCAACCGTCCGACCGGCGGCATCCAGGAGCCGCGCCCGACCAGCGGCCCGGTCGCGCGTCCGGCGACGCCGCCCGCCGATGTCGCGCGTCAGAGCGCGGCCCCGGCGCAAGCCCAGGCCCCGGCTTCGTCCCAGGCCCCGGCGCCGCTGCCGGCGGCAGCACGGATGATGGCCGAGCAGCGTGTCGAGGCCGCCGATGTCGGCAGCGGCTCCGGCAAGGACGGCCGCATCACCAAGGGCGACGTGATCGCCTTCCTGGAGCGTCCGGCCGCCCCCGCCGGCAAGCCGGCCGCGGCGGCACCACAGGCGCCGCGCGCCCCGGCGGCGGGCGAGGAGCGCGTCAAGATGACGCGGCTGCGCAAGACCATCGCCGGCCGGTTGAAGGAGGCGCAGAACAACGCCGCGATCCTGACCACCTTCAACGAGATCGACATGTCGGCGGCGATGACGCTGCGCGCCGACTACAAGGAACTGTTCGAGAAGACGCATGGCGGCGCGCGCCTCGGCTTCATGTCGCTGTTCGTGAAGGCCTGCGTCGGCGCGCTGAAGGCGTTCCCGGCGGTCAATGCGGCGATCGACGGCGACGACATCGTCTACCACCATTTCGTGCACATGGGCATCGCGGTCGGCGGCGCGAACGGGCTGGTGGTGCCGGTGCTGCGCGATGCCGACCAGATGAGCTTCCCGCAGATCGAGTCGACCATCGCCGGCTTCGGCAAGCGCGCCCGCGACGGCGCGCTGAAGCTCGACGAGCTGACCGGCGGCACCTTCTCCATCACCAACGGCGGCATCTACGGCTCGCTGATGTCGACGCCGATCCTGAACCCGCCGCAATCGGCGATCCTGGGCATGCACAAGATCCAGGACCGGCCGATCGCGGTCGGCGGCCAGGTGGTGATCCGGCCGATGATGTATGTGGCGCTGTCCTACGATCACCGGATCATCGACGGCAAGGAGGCGGTGAGCTTCCTGGTCCGGGTCAAGGAAAGCGTCGAGGATCCCCGCCGGTTGCTGCTCGGTCTGTAGCCAGCCCGTCCAGGGCGGCGCCCCCGTGCCGCCCTCCGCCCCATCCGGCCTTACCAGCGAGAACCGACCGATGCCGACCGAAATCAAGGTGCCGACCCTGGGCGAGAGCGTCACCACCGCGACCGTGTCGCGCTGGCTGAAACAGCCGGGCGACGCGGTCGCGGCCGACGAGGCGGTGGTGGAGCTGGAAACCGACAAGGTCAGCGTCGAGGTCGCGGCGCCGCAGGCCGGCAGGCTCGGCGCGCATGCGGTGGCCGAAGGCGCGGAGGTCGCGGTCGGCGCGGTGCTGGCCACGGTCGATGGCGAGGGCGCCGCGTCGCCGCAGCCCGCATCGACCCCGGCTGATTCCACGGCCCCGGCCCCGACCCCCGAACCGAAGCCGCAGACCGGGCCGGCGCCCGGCGAGACCGACTACGACGTGATCGTGATCGGATCCGGGCCCGGCGGCTATGTCTGCGCGCTGCGGGCGGCGCAGCTCGGCATGAAGGTGGCGTGCGTCGAGAAGCGCGCGACGCTGGGCGGCACCTGCCTGAATATCGGCTGCATCCCGTCGAAGGCGCTGCTGCAGAGTTCGGAGAATTTCCGCGAGGCGACGCACGGTTTCGCCGATCACGGCATCGTCGTCGGCGCGGTGACGCTCGATCTGGCGCGCATGCACGCGCGCAAGAACGAGGTGGTCGCCGCCAACACCAAGGGCGTCGAGTTCCTGTTCAAGAAGAACGGCGTCACCTGGCTGAAGGGCGCCGGCCGCATCACCGCGCCGCATACCGTCGATGTCGAGGGCCGCTCCTACAAGGCCCGGCACGTGGTGATCGCCACCGGCAGCGACAGCGTCGCGCTGCCGGGGATCGAGATCGACGAGAAGCGCGTGGTCAGCTCGACCGGCGCGCTGGAGCTGGAGTCGGTGCCCGCCAGGCTGGTGGTGATCGGCGGCGGCGTGATCGGTCTGGAGCTGGGCAGCGTCTGGAGTCGGCTCGGCGCTCAGGTGACGGTGATCGAGTATCTCGACCGGCTGGTGCCCGGCATCGACGGCGAGGTCGCACGGAACTTCCAGCGCGTGCTGTCCAAGCAGGGGCTGGGCTTCAAGCTCGGCCACAAGGTGACCAAGGTCGAGACCGCCGGCGACAAGGCGGTGGTGACGGTGGAGAAGGCGGCCGGCGGCGGCGCGGAGACCATCGAGGCCGATATCGTGCTGGTCGCGATCGGCCGCCGCCCGGTGACCGACGGGCTGGGGCTGGCCGAACTCGGCGTGGCGCTGAGCAAGCGCGGGCAGGTGGTGGTCGACGCGCACTACGCGACCAATGTGGATGGGCTCTATGCGATCGGCGACGTGATCGAGGGCCCGATGCTGGCGCACAAGGCCGAGGATGAGGGCGTCGCGCTGGCGGAGATGCTCGCCGGCCAGGCCGGGCACGTCAATTACGGGGTGATCCCGGCCGTGGTCTATACCTGGCCGGAAGTCGCCGGCGTCGGCCGGACTGAGGAGGAGCTGCAGGCGGACGGCGTCGCGTATGCGGTCGGCAAGTTCCCCTTCACCGCCAACGGCCGGGCGCGGGCGATGAACGCGACCGACGGGTTCGTGAAGGTCCTGGCCGACAAGAAGACCGACCGGCTGCTGGGTGCGCACATACTGGGCCCGGATGCCGGCACGCTGATCGCCGAGCTGGCGACCGCGATGGAGTTCGGCGCCAGCGCCGAGGATGTGGCGCGCATCTGCCACGCACACCCGACGCTCAGCGAGGCGGTGAAGGAGGCCGCGCTGGCGGCGGACGGCCGGGCGCTGCATATCTAGTCGGGCATGCGCCGGCCTCGCCGGCCTGTCTTGACGGGGGTGCGGCGATGCTCGCGGTGACGATGGGCGACCCGGCCGGGATCGGTCCGGAAATAACCCTGGCCGCATGGCGGGCGCTGCGCTCGGAACTGCCGTTCGTGCTGCTGGGCGATCCCGGGCTCGGCCGGCCGGTGGCCTCGGTGGCCGAGGCGCGCGCGCTCTTCGCCGACGCGCTGCCGGTGCTGCCGGTCGCGACCGCGGTGGCGCCGGTGCCAGGCCGGCCCGACCCCGCCAATGCCAGCGCGGTGACCGCCAGCATCGCGCGCGCGGTCTATCTGGCGCAGACGGGCGCGGTGTCGGCGATCGTCACCAACCCGATCGCCAAGTCGGTGCTGAAGGCGGCGGGGTTCGCCTATCCCGGCCATACCGAATTCCTGGCGGCGCTGACCGGCGGCGCGGGCCGCGAGGTGATGATGCTGGCCGGGCCCAGCCTGCGCGTGGTGCCGGTGACGATCCATGTGTCGCTGCGGCAGGCGCTGGAGCTGCTCTCCACGGCGGCGATCGTCCGGGTGGGGCGTATCACCGCCGAGGCGCTGCGGCGCGACTTCGCCATCGCCCGGCCGCGGCTGGCGATGGCGGGGCTAAACCCGCATGCCGGCGAGGACGGGCACATGGGATCGGAGGAGGCGACGCTGATCGCCCCGGCGATCGCGGCGCTGCGCGCCGAGGGCATCGACGTCAGCGACCCGATGCCGCCCGACACCATGTTCACGCCGCAGGCGCGCGCGCGTTACGACGCGGCGATCTGCATGTATCACGATCAGGCGCTGATCCCGCTCAAGACCATCGACATGGCCCATGGCGTCAACATCACGCTCGGCCTCGACCTGGTGCGGACCTCGCCGGATCATGGCACCGCGTTCGATATCGCCGGCCGGGGCACCGCCGACCCGTCCAGCCTGATCGCGGCGCTGCGGATGGCGGACCTGATCCAGCGCAACAGGAGAGCGGCATGAGTCCGGTCAGGCTGGGTGTGAACATCGATCACGTCGCCACGGTGCGCAACGCCCGAGGCGGCGCGCATCCCGACCCGCTCGACGCCGCCAGGGCCGCCATCGCCGCCGGCGCCGACGGCATCACCCTGCATCTGCGCGAGGATCGCCGGCACATACGCGACGAGGATGTGCGGCGGATCTGCGCCGACGCGCCGGCGCCGATCAACCTGGAGATGGCCGCGACCGACGAGATGGTCGCGATCGCGCTGCGACACCGGCCGCATGCCGCCTGCATCGTGCCGGAGCGCCGCGCCGAGGTCACCACCGAGGGCGGCCTCGATGCCGCCGGCCAGGCCGCCGCCCTGGCGCCCAGGATCGCGGCGCTGCGCGGCGCCGGCATCAGGGTGTCGCTGTTCATCGATCCCGACCCGGCGCAGATCCGCGCCGCCGCCGCGCTCGGCGCGCCGGTGGTGGAGCTGCATACCGGCGCCTATGCCCACGCCGCCGAGGCCGGGCGCGGCGCGGTGCTGGCGCGGCTGGCCGAGGGTGCTGCGCTGGCCGCCTCGCTCGGGCTGGAGGTCCATGCCGGACACGGGCTGACCTACGACAATGTCGGGCCGGTGGCGGCGATCGGCGCGGTGGCGGAACTCAATATCGGCCATTTCCTGATCGGCCAGTCGATCCTGGACGGGCTGCCCGGCGTTGTCACGCGGATGCGGGCGCTGATCGCGGCCGCGCGCTGAAGCGGGAGACGCATCGATGGACTACGTTAATCTGGGCCGCAGCGGGTTGCAGGTATCGAGGCTCTGCCTCGGCTGCATGACCTATGGCGAGCCGAAGCGCGGCACGCACGAATGGACCCTCGACGAGGCGGCGAGCCGCCCGTTCATCCGCCAGGCGCTGGAAGCCGGGATCAATTTCTTCGATACCGCCAACGTGTATTCGGCCGGTTCGAGCGAGGAGATCGTCGGCCGGGCGCTGGCCGAGTTCGCGCGCCGCGACGAGATCGTGCTGGCCACCAAGGTGCATGGCGTGATGCGTCCGGGCCCGAACGGCGGCGGCCTGTCGCGCAAGGCGATCCTGTCGGAGATCGACCACAGCCTGAAACGGCTCGGCACCGACTATCTCGACCTGTATCAGATCCACCGCTTCGATCCGCATACCCCGATCGAGGAAACGCTCGAGGCGCTGCACGACGTGGTGAAGGCCGGCAAGGCCCGCTACATCGGCGCCTCCTCGATGTATGCGTGGCAGTTCTGCAAGGCGCTGATGCTGTCGGACCGGCACGGCTGGACCCGGTTCGTGTCGATGCAGAACCACGTCAACCTGCTCTACCGCGAGGAGGAGCGCGAGATGCTGGGCCTGTGCCGCGAGGAGGGCATCGGCGTGATCCCGTGGAGCCCGCTGGCGCGCGGCAAGCTGGCGCGGCCGAGCGGCGAGGCGGGCACCGATCGCGCGGCGACCGACGCCTTCTCGCGCACGCTGTACGACGCCACCCGGGACGCGGATGCGCGGGTGATCGACGCGGTGGGCGCGGTCGCCGACGAGCTTGGCGCCAGCCGCGCCGCGGTGTCGCTGGCCTGGCTGCTGGCCAAGCCGGGGATCACCGCGCCGATCATCGGCGCCTCCAAGCCGCACCACCTGCAGGACGCGCTGGCGGCGCTGACGCTGCGTCTCAGCGAGGCGCAGATCGCCCGCTTGGAAGCCGACTACGTCCCACACGCCGTCGCCGGATTCTGACAAACGGTCGCGGATGGTGGCGCCTGCCGGCATACCCCATCCTCGAACGGCGGCCCGCGCGCCGTTTCAAGCGTGTGCATGACTGGTTTCAGCGTGTAGTATCGTCATCGTCTGGTGATAAACGATAACGGTTCTCCATGAAGATCCTTGTGCATTCGGCGATCGGATCGGGCGCAATCCGGGACAGCCTCGGCGCAGACGACTACAGCTACTATTTCGTGCGGAAATCCTTCACCGAGGCGCTGCAGGGTCTGGCCGATATTGTTGCGGTGCAAAATCCCGCGGAAGAGGTCGACGCGCTGTACGACGCTTCGGTCGCCGAGGGTCAGGCCTGCGTGTTCTTCTCGTTCGCGCCGCCGCAGAAGACGCCGCTCGGGTTGCGCTGCCCGACGATCCCGGTGTTCGCCTGGGAGTTCGGCAACATTCCGAACGAGATATGGGACGAGGACGTCCGCAACGACTGGCGCGCGGTGTTCTCTGCCTGTCGCGGCGCGATCGCCTTGTCGTCGCACACGGTGCGGGTGGTGCGGGAGGCGATGGGCCAGCACTATCCGATCCATGCGATCCCGGCGCCGGTGTTCGAACGGTTCGCCGACACTCGCAGCCTGGCGCCTCCCGACCGCGCGCCGACGACGCTGCGGCTCGCCGGCATGGTGGTCGATACCGCGCTGATCGAGGCCTATCGCCGGGCGCCGTCCTGGCCGCCCGAGCCGGTGCCGCTGCTGACCCCGGGGCCGATCGCGGTGCGCGGCCTGGAGCCGCCGGCGCCGCCGCCGGAGCCGGAACCCGTCCCGCCGCCGCCGGAACCGGAGCCGGAGGTGATCGCGCCGCCGCCGCCCGACCCGGAACCGGCAACGGAACCGGCACCGATCCTGGAGGCCGAGCCGGAGCCGGTGCCGCGCCCGGGCATGCGCCAGCGGCTGCAGATCACGCGGCGTCTGGCGCTGGAATGGTATCGGCTGGCGCTGCGCGACCTGCTGCCCGGTCCAGTGCGTGCGGTGAACGCGCTGGCCGGCCGCACCGCATACCGGCTCTATCGCGCCCTGACCCCCTCCGCGACGACGGCGATCCCGCTGCTGCCGCCGCCGGCCGCGCCGGTCCTGGAGCCGCCCGCCGCCCCGGCGGCGGAAGTGCCGCCCGAGCAGATCGGCGCGATCGTCGAGACCGTCCCGGCCGGGATCCTCGACGCCGCACCGGAGCCGGTGCCGCTGCTGGCCCCGGTGTCGGCGGCGGTGCCGGTGCCGGTGCCGCTGTCCCGCGTCGTGCCGGCGACCCCGGTCACGCTCGACGGCGTGGTCTATGTGTCGCTGTTCTCGCCGCGCGACGGCCGCAAGAACTGGTTCGACATCGTGACCGCGTTCTGCTGGGCGTTTCGCGACAACCCCGGCGCCACCCTGGTGCTCAAGATCGTCGCCAGCAGCGACTCCTACGAGCCGACGCTGCGTCACCTGCTGCGGGAATTGTCGCCGTTCGTGTGTCGCGTCGTGGTGCTGCGCGGCTATCTGGAAGGGGAGGATTATCGCGCCCTGATCGCGGCCGCCAGCTACTACGTGAACGCGTCGCACTGCGAGGGACTCTGTCTGCCGATGACCGAATTCATGAGCGCCGGCACACCGGCGATCGCCCCCGACCATACCGCGTTCGCCGATTACATCACCGCCGACAACGCGTTCGTGATCCCGTCCGGGCTCGAGCACAATGTGTGGCCCGGCGACCGGCGCGACCTGTTCCGCACCACCCGGCACCGGATCGACTGGCATGCGCTGATGCTGGCCTATCGCGAAAGCTATCGCGTGGCGCACGAGGATCGGCAACGCTACCTGGCGATGTCGCGCAGCGCCCACGACACCATGCGCGGCTTCTGCGCGATCCCGCCGGTGGCGCGGGCGCTGCAGGACTTCCTCGATCAGCACGTCGCCGGCGATCTGGAGCAGGCGGCATGATCATCCTGGTCCATTCCGAGACGACCGAAGCGACCCTGCGCGGCAATCTCGGGCGCGCCGAATACAGCTACTATTTCGTCGTCAAGGCGTTCCGGCCGGTGCTGGCCCGGCTCGGCATCGTGGTGCCGGTGCATGGCGAGCCGCAGCGCGCGGTGGAGGCGATCCACGCCAACGCGGTGCGTCATGGCGAGGAATGCGTGTTCCTGTCGTTCGCCGCCCCGCACAACACGCCGCTCGGCCTGTCCTGCCCGACGATCCCGGTGTTCGCCTGGGAGTTCGACACGCTGCCCAACGAGGTGTGGAACGACGACCCGCGCAACGATTGGGGGTACGTGCTGCGCCGTACCGGGCGCGCGATCACCCATTCCGGTTTCGCGGTGCAGACGGCGCGCGCGGTGCTGGGCGCGGACTATCCCATCGCCAGTATTCCAGCCCCGGTCTGGGATCAATACGAATCGCTCTACCGTTCGGCGACCAACGGCCCGATCCTGCCGTCCGGGCTGACGCTGCTGGTCGCCGGCCGCGTGATCGATACCCGGGCGCTGGACCTGTCGCGCTACAACTCGCCGGAACGGCGCGCCACCGGCCGGTTCGCGCCGTTCCCGCCGGTGCCGGCGGAAGGTTTCACGCGGCTGCGGCTCGACGGCGTCATCTACACCATGGTGTTCAACCCCTATGACGGCCGCAAGAACTGGTCCGATCTGCTGGGCGGCTTCGTCTGGGGCCTGCGCAACGAGGCCGACGCGACGCTGATCCTGAAACTGACCCACAGCGAGCCGGACGAGGCGATCAGCGCCCTGCTCGAGGATCTGTGCAAGCTGACGCCGTTCCATTGCCGGGTGGTGCTGATCGACGGCTATCTCGACGACGAGGCGTATGCGCGGCTGATCGCGGCGACGACCTATGCCGTCAACAGCTCGCGCGGCGAGGGGCAGTGCCTGCCGCTGATGGAGTTCATGAGCGCCGGCAAGCCCGCCATCACCGGCGACCACACCGCGATGGCGGACTACGCCACCACCGAGAACGCGTTCCTGGTCGGCTCCACCGCCGAGCCGACGCAATGGCCGCACGACCCGCGCAACCTGTATCGCACGCTGCGGCGGCGGACGAAGTTCGAGACCCTCGTCAAGGCGTTCGCCGACAGCTACGCGGTCACCAAGCGCGATCCGCTGCGCTACGCGGCGATGTCCGAGGCGGCGCACGAGAGCATGCGGGCGCATTGCTCGGAGGCGGAGACGCTGCGGCGGCTGCGGCCGATCCTGTCGCTGCCGCCGGTGCGCGAGGTCGCGTCGCGTAACGAGCAGCGCGGCATCGAAGGGCTGGTGCAGCCGACGGGCGGCCTGGTCGGGCTGTGAGCGAGCAGGTCGCGGGCGGTGCCCGCGCGCGCCTCCCCGACGTGCCGCTGGCCTGGCCCGGCGCCGCGCAGGACCGTGCGCCGGCAGAGAGCGGGCCGCCGGCCCGGCCGGTGCGGCGGATCGCCGAGATCGAGGTGCTGCGCGCCTTCGCGGTGCTGCTGGTGCTGGTCGAGCACATGCCGCTGAACCTGGTCTACTGGCACAGCACGCTGGTGTTCGGCATCACCGGGGTGCTGCGCGGCTGGGTCGGGGTCGACCTGTTCTTCGCGATCTCCGGCTTCGTCATCGCCCGCACGCTGCTGCCGACGCTGCTGCGCTGCGACCGCGCCCAGGATATCGTCGTCGAGACCCTGCGCTTCTGGATCCGGCGCGCCTGGCGGCTGTTCCCGACCGCCTGGCTCTGGCTGCTGGTGCCGATCCCGCTCTGCCTCGCCTTCAACCATACCGGCGTGTTCTACACGCTGCGGGCCAATGCCGACGCGCTGGTCGCCGGCATGCTGGAGGTGGAGAATTTCCGGGTCGGCGCGCTCTATGGCGTGAAGCCGATCGGGGTCGCGTTCCCGTACTGGAGCCTGTCGCTGGAGGAGCAGTTCTACCTGGCGCTGCCGCTGGCGGCGTTCGTGTTCCGGCGCTGGATCGCGCTGCCGCTGCTGGCGCTGGTGGTGATGCAGTTCGAGGCGATCGTCACCCCGCTGCAGATGTCGCTGCGTACCGGCGCGATCTGCGCCGGCGTGTTGCTGGCGCTGTGGGAGGGGAGCCCGACCTGGCGTCTGGCGGCTCCGCGCGCGCTGGCATCGAGCCGCATGGCAAGGATCGCCGCGGTCGGACTGCCGCTGCTGTTCATGACCATGCTCGGCAGCGACCAGACGGTGATCGTCCCGTTCCGGGTCGGCATGATCGCGCTGCTGTCGGCGTTCCTGGTCTGGATGGCATCCTACGATGCCGGCCTGGTCTGGCGCGACGGCTGGTCGCGGCGGATCCTGCTGTGGATCGCCGAGCGGTCGTTCGCCGTCTACCTGATCCACATCCCGGTGTTCCTGTCGTTCCACGAAGCCTGGTTCCGGCTGCATCCGCAGCGCGACCCGCATGGCTGGGTCGCGGCACTCTATGTCGCGGCGGCGTTCCTGGTGGTCTTCGGTCTCGCCGACGCCAATGACCGGTTGTTCGCCACCCGGCTGCGGCACCACGGCGCCCGGCTCGCGGCGCGTTTCGGGCGCGATTCCTGATCGCACGCGGTGGCGTCCGTGCTTGCGACGGCGGAACGGCGCGGGCTAGAACCGTGAGTGGCCGCGATCGGTCCTGATCCAGTTCCCAAGATGCCGGCGACATGATGGATGATGGTCACAGCGTGACGGAGCCGGCCGATTCGGACACGTCCTCGCGTGGCAGGACGCCGATCTGGCGTCGCTTCGATGCCGAATGGTATCTCGCGCAGTATCCGGAAGCGGCGTCGCACATGCGCGACGCCGGAATCGACGATCCTGAAGCCTATTACTGGAGCTATGGCGGCAAGCTCGGTCACGCCCCGAACATGTTTTTCGACGAGGCGTGGTATTTGGGATGCAATCCAGATATCGCCGCCCATGTCGCGGCGGGTGGCGCGCGGAGCGGTTTCGAGCACTACCTGCTGGACGGTTTCCACGGCCGCTCGCCGCACTGGCTGTTCGACGAACATCGCTACCGCATGCTGCATCCCGACCTGGTGTTCGCCGAGGATGCGTCGGTCGGCTACGTCAACGGCTACGACCATTTCCTCGATGCCGGCGACGCGGAAGGCCGGTCCGGCCACCTGTTCTTCGATCATTCGCTCTACCGTCGCAATGTGGCCGAGAGCGACGCCATCCGCGCATCGCCGGGCGGACCGTTCCAGCATTTCCTGCGCGACGGCGCGGCCGCCGGCAGCACCGCCAGACTGTCCTGGTATTTCGATCCGCTCTGGTATCTGCAGGCCTATCCGGAGGTCGCCGCGGCGCTGCAGGAGGGACGCTGGGGCTGCGCGCTGCAGCACTATCTGTGCAACCGCACACCGGAGCGGTTCTGCCCGTCGCCGTGGTTCTCCGAGGAATTCTACGCCCGGACCTATCCGGATGCGGCCGACGCGGTCGTGTCCGGCGCGTTCCGCAACGGCTACGACCATTTCGTCAGGTTCGGCGCCGTCGAGCGGCGCCAGCCGCACGAGGGCGTCGACCTCGCCCGGCACTTCCAGTCCCATGCGGTGCAGACCGAGATCGAGCGCGGCCGGTTCCGAGACGCCTTCGCCCATTGGGTCGCGACCGGCGGCGCGCATGCGGTCATGGATCGTCCGATCGTCGAGGCGCAGAGCAAGGCGCTGTTCGCCAGGATCGCCGACCTGACGCTGACCCAGTTCGGCCGCGCCGGGCTGGATTTCACCGTCGAGGGCCAGCCCACGGTCAGCGTGATCCTGGTCATGCACAACAAGTTCGCCTTCACGATGACCGCGCTGGCGTCGCTGCGCCGCGACTATGCCGGGCCGATCGAGCTGGTGCTGGTGGATTCCGGCTCGCGCGACCAGTCCGTCGGCATCGAGCGGTTCGTCGCCGGCGCCAGGCTGATCCGGTTTGCCGACAATGTCGGCTTCCTCGCCGCCTGCAATGCCGGCCTGGAGCGGGTGACGGCGCCGGCGGTGCTGTTCCTCAACAACGACCTCACGCTGGGGCACGCCGCGGTGTCGCGCGCGCTGGCGCGGCTCGACAGCAGCCGCGGCATCGGCGCGGTCGGCGCCAAATGCATCCGCACCAACGGCCTGTTGCAGGAGGCCGGTTCGGTGATCACCAGCGACGGCTGGACCGCCGGCTACCTGCGCGACGCCGACCCGGACCTGCCGGAAGCCAATTTCGTCCGCGACGTCGATTTCTGCTCCGGTGCGTTCCTGATGGTACGCACCGACTATCTCCGTGCGCTGGGCGGCTTCGACGACGATTACCGTCCGGCCTATTACGAGGAAACCGACCTGTGCGTGCGGCTGGCGAAGGCCGGCTACCGGATCGTCTACGATCCGCAGGTGGTGGTGCACCATGTCGAGTTCGGCTCTGCGGATGCGCGCGCCTCGGAACGGCTGATCGAACGCAACCACGGCACCTTCTGCGACAAGCACCGCGACTGGCTGCGTCACAAGACCGCGCCGGGCCAGACCTCGCTGCTGCAGGCGCGACAGACCGATTCCGGCAAAGGGCGCGTGCTGTTCATCGAGGATCGGATCCCGATGCGCGATCTGGGCTCCGGCTTCGTGCGTTCCAACGACCTGATACGCTGCATGGCGGCGCTGGGCTACCAGGTCGGTGTCTATCCGGTGTTCCCGGCGGTGACGAGCCTGTTCGAGGTGCTGCGCGACTTTCCCGACACCGTCGAGATCTTCTACGACCGCGGCATGGACGAGCTGGCGGACTTCATCGCCGAGCGCGCCGGCTTCTACGATATCGTCTGGATCGGGCGCACCCATAATCTGGACCGGCTGGCGCCGATCCTGATCGAGGCCGGCGCGGCGCTGCCGGAGGCCGGCCTGGTGCTCGACACCGAGGCGGTCGCGGCGCCGCGCAGCATCGGCCAGGCCCGGCTGTCGGGCCAGACGCCCGCCTGCGACCTGGCGACGATGCTGCGGCGCGAACTGGCGTCGGCCGCCTTGTGCCGGCAGATCGTCGCGGTGAACGACCACGACGCGACGCTGATCCGCGAGGCCGGCTACGACAATGTCGCGATCCTCGGTCATGCCCAGCACCCGGCGCCGACCGCGACGCCGTTCCATGCGCGGCACGGCCTGCTGTTCGTCGGCGCGATCCATGATCCTGCCGGTCCGAACTATGACAGCCTGGTCTGGCTGATCGGCGACATCCTGCCGCGTCTGGCCGCCCTGCTGCCGGACGTGACGCTGACGATCGCCGGCCATGTGGACCCGCGGGTCGATACCAGCCCGCTGCTGGACCCGCGCGTGACGCTGCTCGGCCGGGTCGAGGATCTGGCGCCGCTCTACGACCGCCACCGGGTGTTCGTGGCGCCGACCCGGTTTGCCGGCGGCATCCCGTTCAAGGTGCACGAGGCGGCGGCGCACGGCCTGCCGGTGGTGGCGACCGACCTGCTCTGCCGCCAGGTCGGCTGGCGCGACGGCTGCGAGATCCTGGCCGGCGGCGAGAACGATCCCGCGCGTTTCGCGGAGCGGGTCGCCGAACTGTACACAAGCGAGGCGCTCTGGACCGGGCTGCGCGACACGGCGCTGGAGCGGATCGTGTCGGACCACGACCCCGTTCGCTACCGTGACCAACTGGGCGCGATCCTAGAGGCGGTGCAGGCGCAGGCGGGGCAGGACCGGGCATGACGGACCGCACCGACGGCGGCGTGTTGTCTGGCGCCGTGGACGGGCTTTCGCTCACCGGCCGGCTGAATGGCTGGGTCGGTTTGCTGCACGAGGGGCGCTACCTGCCCGGCAGCACCCTGGAACTGCGTCGCGGCGCCGACACGCTGTGCGCGTTCGCGCCGCAGGGGCGGCGGCCCGACCTGTCCGACGAGGCGATCGACCTGGCGTTCGGCCTCGATCTCAGTCGCCATGCCACGGTGCGCGAGCTGCTGGATGGCGCGGTGACGCTTCACGGCGTGGCGCCGGACGGCGCGCGTACGGTGCTGGAGGTCTATGCGCCCGTGCGCGATGCGGTCGAGGCGCAGCTGCGGGCGAGCCTGCCGGTCGCCAGGAGCGGGCCGCGCCGGATCGTGTCCAGCGGCCCGAAGATCGTGTTTCTCGGCGCCGGCAGCACGGTGTTCGCCAAGAACCTGCTGGGCGACATCCTGAGCGAACCGGCGCTGGCCGCCAGCCGGATCTGGCTCTACGACATCGATGCGGAACGGCTGCGGGTCTCCGGCGTGGTGGCGCGGCGGACGGTGCGCGCGCTCGATGCCGCGGCAACGATCGAGACCACGACCGATCTGGGGCAGGCGCTCGACGGCGCCGCCTACGCCATCAACATGATCCAGGTCGGCGGCTACCGTCCGGCGACCGTCACCGACTTCGCCATCCCGAACCGCTACGGATTGCGCCAGACCATCGGCGACACGCTGGGCATCGGCGGCATCATGCGCGCGCTGCGCACGATCCCGGTGCTGCTGCGCATGACCGGCGAGATGCAGCGTCGCTGCCCCGACGTGCTGCACCTGAACTACGTCAACCCGATGGCGATGAATTGCGGCGCCCTGGCGCGGGCCGGCGGCGTCCGCACCGTCGGCCTGTGCCACAGCGTCCAGGGGACGGCCGCCGAACTGGCGCAGGATATCGGCATTCCGCTCGACGAGATCGACTATCTCTGCGCCGCATCAACCACATGGCGTTCTACCTGCGCTTCTCGCATCGCGGCGAGGATCTCTACCCGCGCATCCGCCAGGTCGCCGCCGAAGGCCGGGTGCCGCCGCACAACCAGGTCCGCTACGACCTGCTGCACCGGTTCGGTTATTTCGTCACCGAATCGAGCGAGCATCTCGCCGAATACGTGCCCTGGTACATCAGGAACCAGCGGCCGGACCTGGTCTCGCGCCTGCATATCCCGCTGGACGAGTATCCACGGCGCTGCGAGCAGCAGATCGCCGACTGGCAAAGTCTGGGCAACGAACTACAGGACGAGACGCTGCCGTTCCCGGTCCATCGAAGCAACGAATATGGCGGCTGCATCATCAACGCGGTGGAGACCGGCGAACCGGCGGTGATCTACGGCAACGTCGCGAATGACGGGCTGATCGACAACCTGCCGCGCGACGCGTGCGTCGAGGTGCCCTGTCTCGTGAACGGGACCGGGCTGCACCCGGTCCGGGTCGGCCGGCTGCCGGTGCAGCTGGCGGCGCTGATGCAGACCAACATCTCGGTGCAGACGCTGACGGTGGAGGCAGCACTCACCGGCAGGCGCGAGCACATCTATCACGCGGCGATGCTCGACCCGCATACCGCCGCCGAACTCGATCTCGACCAGATCACGAACCTCGTCGACGAGCTGCTCGAGGCGCACCGCGACTGGTTGCCGGAGGCCCTCTTCGAAGCCGGCGAACGAAGCTAGCCGGCGTCTGCCGGATCGACCAGATCGAAGAAGGGCTGGCGGTCGACGGTGAAGTGCTTGCTGTAGAACGGATCACGCCGGTAGCGCGGGTTGCTGCCCCAGCGTTCCTGCATGAAGCGGGTCTCGGCATAGAAGCGCGCCTCGTGCTCGGGACGATCGTCGCTGCCGCGCGACAGGCTCTCATGATGGTAGGCGGTGAACTCGGCGCACCAGATGATCCGGTATCCGGCCTCGCGCGCCTTCAGGCACAGATCGACGTCGTTGTAGGCGACCTTGAGATTCTCCTCGTCGAAGCCGCCGATCTCGCGGAACACCGACGCCTTGATCAGCATGCCGGCGGCGGTGACCGCCGAGACCTCGTGGCTGAGCATGGCGCGGCCGATATAGCCGTAATCGGTGAGCGGCGCGCCGCGATGCACGTGGGCGGCGACGCCGGCCGGGCCGACCACGACGCCGGCATGCTGGATGGTGTCGTTGGGATAGAGGAACTTGCCGCCGACCGCGGCGATGTCCGGCGATGCCAGGATCTCGCCGACGATGGTCCGCAGCCAGTTCTTGTCGCCGACGAACACGTCGTTGTTCATGAAGAAGAACAGCTCGGCCGGGTTGTCGCTGGTGGCGATGTTGTTGAGGCGGGAATAGTTGAAATCCTCCTCGACATCGATCACCCGCACCCGATCCAGCTTCGCCACCCGCTTGCAGAAATCGGCGGCCTCGTGCGTCACCGACCAGTTGTTGACCAGCACGATGTCGAACGCCTTGTAGTCGGTTAAGGCGAGCAGGGCGTCGACGCAGGCGCTGGTGGTCTCCACCTGGTCCTTGAACGGGATGATGATCGAGACCCTGGGTTGCCGGCGCTGCAGCCAGGTCACGCCATACAGCGTCAGCCCGCGGATCGATTTGACCCGGGCCTTGACGCCGCGCCGTTCCAGATGGTCGCCGACCGCGCGCACCCCGGCATCGATCGCATAGGTCTTGTTGCCGATATTGACCGCGGTCGAGTTCGGCGTCTTGCGCCAATGGTAGAGCACTTCCGGGACGTGATGGATCTGCGCCGCCGGGATCTCCTCGGTCAGGCGCAGGATCAGGTCGTGGTCCTGCGCGCCGTCATAGGTCGGACGCAGCGTGCCGACCCTGGCCAGCGTCGCCGCCTCGACGAACAGCAGATGGCAGATGTAGTTGCAACCGAGCAGATAGCGGTAATTGTAGTCGGGCTTGAGGTTCGGCTCCAGGAAGTAGCCCGCCTGGTCGATCTTGTCCTCGTCGGAATAGAGCATGCGGGCGCCGGTCTTCAGCGCCGCGCGCACCATCATCTCGATCGCGACATCGACCAGCAGGTCGTCATGGTCGAAGAAGGCGACGTAGTCGCCGCGCACGTTGGCGATGCCGGCATTGGTGGCGCCGCTGATGCCCTGGTTCTTCTTCAGCGTGATGCAGCGGATGCGCGAATCGTCCTTGCAGTATTGCTTGATCCTGGCGGCCACTTCCGGCGACTTGGCGCCGTCGTCGACGATGATCAGCTCCCAGTTGCGGTAGGTCTGCGCCAGCACGGAATCGATCGCGGCGGTGAAATCCGACATCATCGGCTTGTAGGTCGGCACCAGGATGCTGACCAAGGGCTGCGCCTCGTCGGGCCCCTGATGCGACCGCTCGGAGGCGACGCGCGCGCGCAGCCGGTCGTAATAGCGCCGCGCCCAGCGATCGTAGTCGCCGAGATTGTAGGTCGGCTTCGGCACCACATCGGCGACATCGACCCTAAGCCGGTTGATCTCGCCATAGAGACGGTCGACCGTGGCCTGGATCTCGAGCAGCCGGGCCTCGAGCTTGTCGTCCACCAGGCTGGTGGTGAGCGGGCTGCCGGAGAGTTCGACCTCGTCCGGCGTGACCACGAAGCGGAAGGTCTGCTGGCCGCCGCGCCTGAAGCTGTTGGGCAGCACGATCTCGAAGCCGCAGTTCGGATCGCCGCCGAGCACCGCGGCGACGTCGCCGCGATAGCGATCGGCCTTGACCTGGGCGACGCGAACCCCGTTGGCGGTGACCAGCAGGTGACAGCCGCCGGTGCGGGTTCCCTCGACCGGATCGATGCGCTGCACCCAGCCGCGCAGCGCGCCCATCTTCATGCCGTCGATATAGCTCTGGAACTCGTACTCGCGCCGGAGCGTGAAGACGTAGTCGTCGGCCGGCCGGTCCGGGTCGTCTGGGTCGATATACGGCACCACGCCGCGGTTGCTGAACCTGAAACCGATCCGGTGCTCCGCGCCGTCCATCAGGCCCACTGGGATCGGGTAGCTGAAGCCGAGCTTGCCGGTTGGGTGACCGAGCGCGTTTTGCACGTCCTCGCGTATCTCGTCGGCGACGATGGTGGCGACTTCCTGGGAGTCGATCAGCACGTGCAGCGTGGTCGGCTGGCCGGGCTCGGCGAGACTGAGCGCCCAGCCGCGCGCGATCCGATCGGCGATGCCGTCGAAATAGCCGAGGAAGGCCTTCTTCTCTGCCTTGGCGGCCGTGGGCCGGGTGGTCGTGGCGGCCTTGCTCATGATCGATCCGTCTCGCGCTCGGGCTGGTCCGAAACACCCGCCCGCGCCGTGGCCCGGGCTGGACGGTTTTTCGCACCGATCTCTGACAGTGGAATAACGTTTTTCGTCGCCACCGTGTAGGCGCGCGAACCGGTTTTCGACGTCAAAACGCGAACGGGTCGAACGGCGTCCTGGCGCGCGTCTCGGCGACGGTCTCGCGCGGATCCGCGACCGCCGGACCGGGATCGTCCAGCCACGCGCGCATGCGCGCGACCTCGGCCGGATTGACGCGATAATTCTTGTGCCAGGGCGGGGAGTCCTGCGGCGTGGCATTGCCGAAACAGGCGGCGTAGGGCTGCGCGCGGGTGGCCGCCAGGTCCCAGTAGAAGGTCTCGATCCAGCCCTCCGGCGCGATATGGCCGATCTGCGTGCCGGGCCGGCAGAACACGGTGTTGGTCATCGAGGCGCCCATGCAGCCGATGACGGTCTCGGCCCGGCTGAACAGCATCGCCTGCACCAGCACCGGCATGGCACCCGGATCGATCGCGACGAAGCCGTCGGAGGCGAGTTCCTCGGCGATCTCGGCCTGGTTGGCGAGGTCGCGCAAGCCGGTCCAGCCGCGTTCCACGAACAGCCGCCTGGGCGCCGCCTGCAAGGCCGGCGGCAGGAACTGCTCGTCGAGCGAGGATTCCATGTGGTCGGCGACGAAACGCATCGCGTCGGGCGATTTCAGCACCGGGTGGTTGGTCACCGGCGTGGTGAAATACAGCTCCTGGAAGAACACCCGCGCTTCCCAGGAGATGGTGATCAGCTCGACCTTCTCCAGCTCGAGCGCGGCGGCGATCGCGCCGGCGCTCTGCGCGTGCACCGCGTTGTGCACCGTCCCGCAATCGAGGGTGACGAGGACGATCCTGGCATAGGGGCGCTGGCGGCGCAGTTCGGCCATCGCGCGCAGCTTGGGCAGGTCGTCGACCAGCCAGTGGCCGTAATTCTTGCTGCCCGGCGAGCCCACCCACAGATAGGCGACGAACGGATCGGCCCGCTTGTAGTCGTCCACCATCCTGATCTCGCTGTCGTTGCGCAGCACCGAGACCTGGCGGTCGTTCGGGCGGTGCGTCTCGTACACCACCCGCACGTCGCTGCCGTCGAGCATGTAGACCACGGCCCGGCTGACGCAGGCATTCTCGGCACGTGCCAGCACCGATCCGGCGCCCTTGTGGAAGGTGGCGCTGGTCGAACGCGCGACCTCCGCGACATGCGCGCGCTCGCTGTCGCCGCCGCCGAACAAGGCCGGTTCCGGACGCTCGTATTCGAACGGCGCGTAGAGTTCGGCGACGATGTCCGGACCGAGCGATGCCGGGCGGCCATGGCGGAACTCGTCCAGCAGCAGCGGATCGTCGTACCAGGCGCCGTTGCGATACATGTCCGAATGCGCGCACGAGACATACATCATGGTCGGCGGTCCCCGCTGGCGCCGTGCATCAGGCGGCGCCGACGCGGACGCGCGCCAGGCAGTCCCGCAGACCGGTCCGCGCCAGGCGCATGTCGCCGCCGAGCCGGATCAGCGCCGGCAGCTGCCACGGCCGACGCAGGATCGACCACGCCACGCCGGCGAGATCGACCCCGCCGCCGGGACGGAGTGCGAGCCGCGCCGCCGGCGGCAGCGTGGTGCCGGCCGGATCGCAGACCGCGCGCACCACGGCGAACGGCAGCCCGGCGGCACGCGCCGCCAGCGCCACCGCGCCGCTCTCCATGTCCAGCGCGACACAGCCGGTGCGCAGGCGGAGCGACGCCTTTCCTGCGCGTTCCGCGACCAGCACGGCGCTGTGCAGCAGCGGCGCGCTCACGCCGTCGCCGAAACGGGCGGCCAGGGACGCATCGGTCGCGAAAGACTGTCCATCGACCACCACCTCGTTAGGCAGAAGCAGCGTTCCCGGGCGAATCGTCGCATCCAGTCCGGCCGCGTAGCCGAAGCTTAGAAGGTGGGTCGCACCCTGCGCAATCAGCTGCGCGGCGGCGTGCCGGGCCCCGGAGGCGGTGGCGCCGCTGATGGCGATCCGCGCCGGCGAGGCGATGCGCGCCGCCAGCCGCGCCTCCGCCTTCAGCCCGACGACGACGCCCAGGCCCGCCGGCATCGGGTCCGCCGCGTCCATGACTCAGAAGCCGAAGCCGACCCGCGCGCTGTTGCTGCGGCGCAGCGTGCGGTAGCGCGACACCGCCAGCAGCGGGAAGAACATCCTGTAGCCGTGGTAGCGCAGGTAGAACACGCGCGGGAAACCGACCGCGTTGAAGGGCTGCTCCTGCCAGGCGCCGGCCTCGTCCTGGGTTGCGGTCAGGTAAGCGACGCCGCGCGTCACCGCCGGATGATCGACGCGTCCGGCCGCCATCAGCCCCAGCACCGCCCAGGCGGTCTGCGACGGCAGGCTCTCGCTGTAGTGGCCGGGCTCGGCGCCCTCGAAGGTGGCGCAATCCTCGCCCCAGCCGCCATCCTCGCGCTGGATCGAGCCCAGCCAGTCCACCGCGCGGGTGATCGCCGGGTCGTCATGGTCGAGCCCGACCGCGTTCAGCGCGCACAGCACCGACCAGGTGCCGGAGATGTAGTTGGTGCCCCAGCGGCCGAACCAGCTTCCGTCATCCTCCTGCTCGCGCCGCAGATAGGCGATGCCGCGGTCGATGGTCGGACGGTCCTCGGCGTGGCCGAGCTGGGCCAGGAACGACAGGCAGCGCGCGGTCACGTCGGCGGTCGGCGGATCGAGCAGCGCGCCGTGATCGGCGAACGGGATGTGGTTGAGGATGTCGCGGTCGTTGTCGATGTCGAACGCGCCCCAGCCGCCGTTGCTGCTCTGCATGCCGACCACCCAGGCACGGGCGCGGGCGAGCGATTCGGCGTTGGCCGACGGATCGTGCCGGTGCAGCAGCATCCCCACCACGGCGGTGTCGTCGACGTCGGGATAATGCGGGTTGTTGTACTGGAACGCCCAGCCGCCCGGCGCCAGGCCCGGGTTGCGCACCGCCCAGTCGCCGACCACGTCGAGGATCTGCTTCGGCCGCAGCCACGCCGCCGCCTCGCCGAGCCTGGCATGGGTGGCGGCGCTGACCGCGCCGTCGACCGCCGACGCCGCCTCCGCCATCGCGTGGCCGGCAAGGCCGGTATCCCAGATCGGCGACACGCAGGGCTGGCAATAGGCCTCGCCGTCCGGCGCGTCGGACTGAATCAGCAGCGCCTGGATCCCGGCCCAGGCGGTGGCGGCGCGCGGGTCGTCGGCCGGCACGCCGAGCGCGTCGAACATCATCACGGTGTTGGCCATCGCCGGGTAGATCGCGCCCAGCCCGTCCAGACCGTTGAGACGCGGCTCGATGAAGGCGCGCGCCGCCTCGATCGCGTGGCGGCGCATGCGGGACGGGATCAGCCCCTCCAGCGGCCGGATGATCTTGTCGAGCCGGGAGAAGACCGGGCCCCAGGCCGAACGATACGGCCCGCGCGTCCAGTCGCGGATCCGGTCCGGGTCGGTGACGAACAGCTCGCGTATGGTGACGCCGCGCGGGTTGCGCGCCCTCGGCCGCAGCGCCGCCAGCGTCAGCAGCGGCACCACCACGGTGCGCGACCAGTACGCCATGTTCCACAAATTGAAGAAGAACCATTTCGGCAGCAGCACCACCTCGACCGGCATGCAGGGCGTGCCGCGCCAGGGGATCTCGCCGAACAGCGCCAGCTGGAACCGGGTGAAGACGTTGGCGCGCTCGGCGCCGCCCGCGGCCAGGATCGCCGCCCGCGCCCGCGCCATGTGCGGCGCGTCCGGATCGTCGCCCAGCGCCTTGAGCGCGAAATAGGCCTTCACCGTCGCCGAGAGGTCGAACCTGCCCTTGTAGTAGAGCGGCCAGCCGCCGTGCTCGCCCTGGATGCGACGCAGGTAGCGGCCGAGCTTGGCCTGCAGCGCCGGATCGATCCGGTCGAGATAATGTTCGAGCAGGATGTACTCGGACGGGATCGTCGCATCGGCCTCGAGTTCGAACACCCAGTGGCCGTCCGGCTTCTGGAGCGCGCCCAGCCTGGCCTGCGCCCGTTCGATCGTCTCGACCAGGCGGTCGTCGGAAACGGGCGGAAGCGGCGGCTGGTCGACGGTCTCGGCGCGAACCGTGGTCAGCAATTCGGGGCTCCGGCCGGGCTATGGCCGGAGCGTGACGGGGAGGACCGGGTCATCCTGCATCTCGCTCGGGTCAGGAACGGCCGGCAGCCGGACAGAGTGCCGAGGCTGCCGCCAAGCCGGATCTCATCGCACCTTCGATCGTGGCCGGCAAGCCCGTTGCGGTCCAGTCGCCGGCCAGCACCAGATTGCCGATCCTGGTGCGACATTCCGGCCGCAGCCGCTCCTGCGCCGGGGTCGCCGCGAAGGTGGCGCGCTTCTCGCGCACGCACCGATAGGCCGGCATCGCCACCGGCAGCGCGGCATGCTCGGCAGCCGGCAGGTACGGCAGCACCACCGCGCGCAGTTCGGCCCAGATCGTCGCCGCCAGCTCCGCCTGCGGCCGCTCGGCCAGGTGGTTCGCCGCACTCACTGTCACCGACAGGATGCCCGGCTTGACGAACACCCATTCGGTCAGGCCGCCGACCACGCCGGCGAACCGCGCCCGCGCCAGGTCGCCGGTCAGCCGGCCCAGCAGGTCGGCCCGGAAATGCAGGTTCAGGATGCTCTCGAACGCATCCGGCACCCGCAGGTCGGGCAGCGCCGCCGCGGCGACCTCGCGCACCACATGCGCCGGCAGCGCCAGCACCATCTGGTCGCCCGGCGCCAGCGCCAGCCTGCCGTCCGGCAGCAGCATCGAGGCCACCCTGTCGCCGGCCAGCTCCAGCCCGGCCACCCGGCAGCCGGTGCGGATCACGGCGCCGCGGGCGCGCAGCGTCGCCAGCGCCGGATCGACCAGGCTCTCCGACAGGCCGACGCGCGGGAACCAGGGGATGCAGGCGGATCCGCCTTTGGCCAGGCTTTCGCGCATCACCCGCCCCATCAGCGCCGCGCTGCCCGCGTCCGGCCGGATGTTGAGCGCCGACACCGCCAGCGGGTTCATCAGCCGCTCCGCCAGCGCGCCCGGCCGCAGGCACTGCGCCACCGTGGTGTCGCCGCCGGCGCGCAGCAGACGCAGCAGCCCGCCCAGTTCCGACAGCCGCATGCCCGGCACCCGGCGCCGCCGAGAGAGCAGCCACCATGGCAGCCGCCCGCTTGACAGCCGCAGCGTCCAGCCGAGCCCGGCCGCCAGATCATGGAACGGGAACAACGGCGCCCCCGGCCCGACCAGCGTGTCGCGGGCGCCGGTCTGGTCGAGATAGTCGAACACCGTGCGGTTGGCCGACAGCAGCAGATGGTTGCCGTTATCCAGCCGGCAGCCGAGCTGGCGATCCTCGTAGGAGCGCGCCCGGCCGCCGCATGCCGGACCCGCCTCGTACAGCACCACGGCGCGGCCGGCCCTGGTCAGCGACAGCGCCGCCGCGAGCCCGGCGAGCCCGCCGCCCACCACATGCACCACCCCGCTCATGCCGGCAGCAGCGCCAGCACGGCGATCCGCAGCTTGCGCCACAGCGGCACCGACACCCGGCGCCGCGGCGTGCGCCAGTCCGACGCGACCAGGCTCGCCAGCACCGCCTCGTAGCTCGCCGCCATCAGCCGCGCCGGACGCATCGCGGTGCGGTCGCAGCGCGCCATCGCCGCCCGCGCCGCGGCGAAATGCCCGGCGGCGCGGCGCGCCATGGCGCGGCAGGCCGGCCGCAGCCCCGGCGCCGCCAGCGCCGCGTCGGGATCGTGCGGCACCGCGTTGGCGTCGAGCACGTCGGACGGCAGGTAGAGCCGGCCGCGCGCCGCGTCCTCGCCCAGGTCGCGCAGGATGTTGGTGGTCTGCAACGCCCGGCCGAGATGGTGCGCCACCCGGTCCGCCTCCGCCGAGGCATCGCCGAACGCCCGCACCGACAGCCGTCCCACCGCCGACGCCACCTGGTCGCAATAGAGGTCGTAGGCGGCCGGGTCGGGTGCCACCACCTGGATCTCGGCATCGGTGCGCATGCCGTCGATCACCGCCTGGAAATCCGCCTGACGCAGGTCGAAGCGGGCGATCGCCGCCAGCAGCACCCGGTCCAACGCGTCGGCGGCGCGGCCCTCATAAAGCCCGGCGATCCGGTCCCGCCAGGCCTCCAGCCGCGGCAGCCGCGCCGCGATCGGGCTCTCCTCGTCGGCCACGTCGTCCACCAGCCGGCAGAACGCATAGATCGCATACATCGCGTAGCGCCGGGGCGGCGGCAGCACCTTCATGCCGCGCGCGAACGAGGTGCCGGAGCGGCGCACGATCGCCTCCACCGCCGCCAGATCCGACGGCGCGCAGCCGAGCGCCGTCACCGCCGGCGCATGGACGCTTTCAGAATACATGACGCAGGCTCGATACCGCGCTCAGCGCCATGTCGGCCCGGGTCAGCCGCACCCGCCCGGCCAGCGGGTCGGCGCGGCGCAGCCGGGCGGCGAGGCGCTGCGAGGCGCCGACGATCACCGCCGCCTCCAGCCGCATCCGCCGGTCGGCGATCAGGCCGGCCAGCCCGGCGGCGGTGCGGTTCAGGCGGTCCACCTCGTCCAGCAGCCGGTCGATCACCCGGCGCAGGCCAGGGCTGGCGGCGGGCCGGCGCACGCATTCCACGGTCTCGCCCGCCTCTGCCAGCCAGGCCTCCGGCAGGTAGCTCCGCCCGAGCGTGACGAGATCGTCCTGGCAGTCCTGCAGGTGGTTGAGGATCTGCAGCGCGGTGCAGAGCGCGTCGGAGGCGGCATGGGTGGCCGCGCCTTCGCCATGCAGGTCGAGCAGGTAGCGCCCGACCGGGTTGGCGGAATAGCGGCAATAATCCAGCAGCTCGGACAGGCTGGCGGTGCGCGGCGCGGTGGCGTCGCGCCGGAACGCGATCAGCAGGTCGGTGGCCCGCGCCGGATCGATCCCGGTCTCGAGCAGGCTGCGATGCAGCCGCGCGGCGATCGCCGCCTCGCCGCGCGACACCAGCCCGTCCGGCGCATGCTCGCGCCCCAGCACCAGCGCCTGCATGGCGTCCAGCCGGGCGATCTTGGCGTCCGGCGTCAGCACCGCGTTGTCGGCGATGTCGTCGATGGCGCGCGCGAAGGCGTAGTAGGCGTGCACGTGCGGCCGCATCCGGCGCGCGATCAGCACCGAGCCGACCGGGAAGTTCTCGTCCGCCTTGTCCTTGCCGGACGCGACGGTCTCGCCCCAGGCCGGGCGGTCGCTGGAACGTTCGGCGGTCGCGGTCATGCGGCGGTCCGATCCTTGCTGCCGTCGCGATAGGCTCGGCGCTTCCAGACCACGCCACGCCCGCGATGATGGTCGATGGCCGAGCCGATCGTCGCCCCGGTGTAGAACAGCCCGATCAGCGGCAGCAACAGCGCCCAGGCCGGGCTCAGCCGGAAGCGCCGCAGCGTCGGCAGGAACGAGCCGGTCGACAGCAGCCAGGCGGCGCCGCCGATCCAGCGCGCCGCCCCGTGCCCGGCCAGCAGCGTCAGCACCGGCGCGATCCACACCACGATCATGCCCAGCACAGTTCCGGCCAGCAGCAGCGGCGAGAAGCGCAGCTGCACATAGGCGGTGCGCGCGACCATGCGCCACACATCGGCGGCGCCGGGATAGGGCCGCACCGACCGCGCCAGCATCGAATGGCCGAGCCAGATCGCCCCGCCGCTGCGCTTGACCCGTGCGGCCAGCGTCACGTCGTCGATCAGCGCCCCGCGCAGGCTCCCGATGCCGCCGATCCTGGCCAGCGCGTCGCGCCTGATCAGCACCGTGCCGCCGGCCGCCGCCGCGGTGCGGCCGCCCGCCCGGTTTACCCGCGCGAACGGGTAGAGCAGCTGGAAGAAGAACACGAACGCCGGCACCAGCATCCGCTCCGCCGCGCTCACGCAGTTCAGTTCCACCATCTCCGAGACCTGGTCGAGCCGGTCGCGCTCCGCCTTCGCCACCAGCGTGGTGAGGTGGTTCGGGTCGTGCACGATGTCGGCGTCGCACAGCAGCAGGTAGCCGGCGCCATCGGGCTGGCCCCGCGTCGCCTCGGCCACCCCCTGCTGCACCGCCCAGAGCTTGCCGCTCCAGCCGGGCGGGCGCTCGGCGCCGTCGATCACCGTCAGCCGGGCCGGGTCCGCCGCCAGCCCGCGCACGATCGCGCCGGTGCCGTCGCCGCTGCGGTCATCGACCAGCACGATCCGCAACGCGCCAGGATAGTCCTGCGCCAGCAGCGAGCCGACGCAGGCGGCGACCTGCGGCGCCTCGTCGCGCGCCGGGATCACGATCGCGACAGGCGGCCAGGCCCGCGCCGGGTCGGGCGGCGCAGGCCGCAGCACCGGGCCCGCCTGCCAGAACCGCCCATGCGCCACGATCAGCCACAGCCAGACCGCGAGCGTCGTACTCGCCAGCCACAGCATCGCTCAGAGCATGCCGTTGGCGCGGAACCAGGCCACCGCGTCCGCCACCGCGTCGCGTGCCGGGCGCGGCGCGTAGCCGAGATCGCGCCTGGCCTTGTCGGAGGCGAAGAACATCTTCTTGCGCGACATCGCCAGCATCTCGCGCGTCACCCTCGGCTCGATCGCGAAGCCGCGCGCCAGCGCCTCGGCGGCGATCGCCACCGGCCACAGCACATGCTGGCTGAGCTGGAGGCGCGGGGCCCTGACGCCGGCGATCTCCGACACCAGCGCGAACAGCGCCTTCAGCGAGAAATCCTCGCCGCCCAGGATGTAGCGCTCGCCGACCTCGCCGCGCTCGAACGCCAGCGCGTGACCCTCGGCGACGTCGTCGACATGCACCAGGTTGAGCCCGGTCTCGACGAAGGCCGGCATCCTGCCCGCCGCGGCGTCGCGGATCATCGCGCCGGTCGGGGTCGGCTTGATGTCGCGCGGCCCGATCGGCGTCGACGGGTTGACGATCACCGCCGGCAGCCCGCGCTCGCGCACCAGCGCCAGCACCGCCTGCTCGGCGAAATATTTCGATTTCTTGTAGGTGCCGATGATCTTGTCCTCGTGCACCGGCGTGGTCTCGTCCGCCACCGTGCCGTCGCCGATCAGGCCCAGCGCCGCCACCGAGGAACAATAGACCACCCGCTGCACGCCCGCCGCCAGCGCCGCCAGCATCAGCGCCCGGGTGCCCTCGACGTTGGCCCGCATCATCGGCGCCGGGTCCGGCACCCAGAGCCGGTAGTCGGCGGCGACATGGAACAGCGCGCCGCATCCGGCGAGCGCCCCGGCGAACGTCTCCGGCCGGGTCAGGTCGCCCTCCACCAGCTCGGCGCGCAGACCCGCCAAGTTGCGCCGGTCGCTGCCGGCGCGGACCAGCAGCCGCAGCGCGTGGCCGCGCGCGATCAGGGTCCGCGCCACCGCGGAGCCGACGAAACCGGTCGCCCCCGTCACCAGGACGGGTCTGGACCTGAAGAACTCCCGGGACTGCTGCACACCCACTCCCCATGCGGCCGGACCGCGCCTGTGCGCCGACGGCGTGTGCCCTGATAGAGATGTTCCCGCCCGGCGTCACCAGACCCGGGCGCGGCGATGGCGCCGGCGCCGGCTTCGGTGTAGAGCCAGCGTCTGTCGTTCTCGTGCCGCGAAAGGCCGCCCGCTTGAAGACGGTCTCCATCCTGCTCGCGGTCCTGGGCGCCGTACTCACCACCGTCCTGATCGGCTGGCTCGGCGCCGGCGCCGTGGCCAGGGCGATGGTGTCGGCCGGCATCGGCGGGTTCGCCTGCCTGGTGGCCGCCCAGCTCGCCACCGACCTGCTGCTGGCCGGCGCCTGGTCGGTCGCCTGTCCGGGCCTCGGGCTGCGCCGCCTGCTGCCGGCCAGGATGGTGCGCGAGGCGGCCACCACCTGCCTGCCGTTCAGCCAGCTCGGCGGCATCCTGATCGCGATCCGCGCCACCTGCCGGCCGGCCGGGCGCGCGCGTCGCGCCGTCGGCTGGCCCGAGGCCTCCGCCGCCAACGTGGTGGACGTCACCGTCGAGGTGCTGGGCCAGATCCTGTTCGTGACGCTGGCGCTGCTGTTCCTGCTCGACCGGCATCCGGACAGCGCCTATGCCGGGCCGGTGGCGCTCGGCATGGCGCTGATGGCGGCGGCGATGCTGGGCTTCATCGCCGCGCAGCGCCGCGCCTCGGTGCTGATCGGCCGGGTGACGCGCGGCCTCGGCGGCCGGATCGCCGGGCAATGGCGGGGCGCGGTGCAGGACGGCGTCGAGACGCTGCAGGCCCGGCTCGACCAGTTCTACCGGCGGCCGGCGCGGCTGGTGGCCGCCAGCCTGCTGCATTTCTGCGCCTGGATCGCCGCCGCCGGTTGGGTCTGGCTCGGCTACCGCCTGCTCGGCGCGCCGATCGGCCCCGGCGCGGCGCTGGCGATCGAGGGGGTGGCCAGCGGCGTGCTGTCGGTCTCGTTCCTGGTG
>CAZZZA010000016.1:0-37914 GCA_964658455.1 uncultured Lichenihabitans sp. | reverse complement strand
GCCCGCCGTGCCGGCGCCGCTGACCGCCGACGCCGCGAGCCTGATGGCCGCCTTCCTGGAGGGGGCGGGTCTGCCGCAGGGCCTGTCGGAACAGCATGATTGCCACACGCTGCTGCGCAATGCCGGGGCGATGGTGCGGACCGCAGTCGACGGCATGCGCGACATCCAGTCGTCGCGCGCGATGCTGAAGGCCGAACTGCGCATCGAGCAGACCATGATCCGGCCGCGCGACAACAACGCGCTGAAATTCGTGCCCGACCGGCAGGCCTGCATGATGGCGCTGCTCGGCGATGCGCCGCCCGGCTTCATGCCCGGCCCGGCCTGCATGCAGCAGAGCCTGGACGATCTCAAGCGTCACGAGGTGGCGATGGTGGCCGCGGTCGGCGAGGCGATGGCGACGCTGCTGTCGCAACTCGATCCGGCGCGGATCAGGAGCGAGGGCGACGAGGATACCGGCCTGGGATCGATGTTCTCAGGCGCCAAGAAGGCGCGCTACTGGCAGATTTTCGAACGACTCTACGCCGAGGTGCGGGCGCGGCAGGAGGATCCGGCCAGCCGCTCGCTGCTCGGCCCGATGGCCAGCGCCTATGCGAGGCAAATGAACCGGGCCTCCTGACGGCGGCCGCCCACCCGTAGATTTCCGGATGACCGATCGATGATTCCTGCCTGCCGCGCCCTACCCGTCCTGGCCGCCCTGCTCACCCTGTCGGGCCTCGCCGCCTGCGGGCCGGACAAGCTGCAACTGACGCTGAACACGGCGGCGCGGGTCAATCCCGATCTGATCGGGGAGTCCATGCCGGTGCAGGTCCACATCTATGCGCTGCGGTCGGCCGCCAGGTTCGACAACACCGACTTCTTCACCCTGAGCGACACCGAGAAGCACCCGCTGGGCGGCGATCTGATCTCGTCGCAGGACCTGATGATGCGGCCGGGCCAGACGCAGACGGTGACCTTGCCGGTCGGCGACGATCTGAAATATGTCGGCGTGGCGGCCTCGTTCCAGAAGATCGACAACGCGGTCTGGCACGCCAGCCTGCCGCTGCCGCAGAACGGGCGGGCGCGGGCGACGCTGAACGGCGATACCGTCGTTCTGAACAAAGCGGACTGAGCCGATGTCCGGTCGCGACCGGGTGGTGTGGGCGGAGGGCATGTTCCTCCGCGTGCAGCATTTCCAGCAGGCCGATCGCTGGACCGAGCATCTGGTGCATGCGGCCACGCGCGACATGGCGCCGCATCGCTGGGGCGTCGCCGAGATCGCCATCGACCGGGACATGCTGGCGATCGGCAAGTTCGCGCTGTCGTCATGCCGCGGCGCCTTCGCCGACGGCACGCCGTTCCGGCTGCCGGAGGATGCCGACCACCCGGCGCCGCTCGACCTCACCGATGCCGATCGCGGCGCCACCGTCTATCTCAAGCTGCCCGCGCAGCAGCCCGGCGCCTACGAGATCGGCGGCGACCGGCGCGAGGAGGCGGGCACGCGCTTACGCCGGTCCGGCTTCGAGACGTCCGATGCCAATACCGGATCCTTCGCGTCCTCGTCGATCGAGGTCGGCAGGCTGCGTCTCTCCTACGGCCTGTCGTCCGGGCCGACGGCGGGCTTCAATCTTCTCGCCGTGGCCAGGATCGTCGAGGTCCGCGCCGACCTCACGGTCGTGCTCGACGAGAAATTCGTCGCACCCTGCCTGAACTGTGCGGCGCAACCGCTGCTGTCCGGCTTCCTGGCGGAACTGCAAGGCCTGATCACGCATCGTGTCGAGGCGATCGCCGCCCGCATGGCCGATCCGACGCTGCGCGGCACCTCCGAGGTCGCGGATTTCCTGCTGCTGCAGGCACTGAACCGCTACGATCCGCTGCTGCGCCATGCCCTCGCCTCGGCGGGCACGATGCACCCCGAGGATCTCTACCAGCTCTGCATCCAGATCGCCGGGGAGCTGGCCAGCTTCACCGCCGAGAGCAAGCGGGCGACGGTGTTTCCGCCCTACAAGCACGGCGACCTGCTGGCGAGCTTCACGCCGGTGTTCGCCGATCTCCGGCAGTCGCTCTCCGCGGTGCTCGAGCAGAACGCGGTCGAGATCCCGCTGCAGGCGCGGCGTCATGGCGTGCGCGTCGGCACCATCACCGATCGGCCGCTGCTGCTGACGGCGACGTTCGTGCTGGTGGTGCGCGCCGAGATGCCGGGCGAGCAGTTGCGGCGGCTGCTGCCGAACCAGATCAAGATCGGTCCGGTCGAGCAGATCGCGCAACTCGTCAACGTGGCGCTGCCCGGCATCCCGATCCGGCCGGTGCCGGTGGCGCCGCGGCAACTGCCGTATCGTGCCGGCTCGGTCTATTTCGAACTGGAACGCTCCAGCCCGTTCTGGAAGCAGCTGGAAAGCTCGGGCGCGGTGGCGGTCCATCTGGCCGGCCACTTCCCGCAGATCGAGATCGAATTGTGGGCGATACGGAGCTAGCCGGGCCATGGCCAGTGTCGCAATGAACCGTGGGGACGCGAAAGGCCACGACGATGTCTGATCCGTATCAGGGCGACGGCGAACGCACGATCATCAAACCCACCCCGGGCGGCCGGCGGCCGGCGGCGCGGCCGTCGGGCCCGGCTCCCGGCATGCCGCCGCCGACCCAGCCGGCGGTGCCGCTGCCGCCGACACGGCTGGATTTCGCCGCCCTCACCCAGGCCTCGTTCAACGTCGTGGTCGGCGCCGCGACACCGGTGCTGAACCTCGCCCGCCGGCTGCGCGGCAGTCCGACGCAGCGCGACGTCGAGACGCTGCGCGCCAGCGCGGTCGAGGAGACCAAGAATTTCGAGCGCCGCATCCTGGCCGCCAGCGTGCCGCCGGAACAGGCGCGCGCCGCGCACTACGCCTTGTGCGCGACGCTCGACGACATCGTGCTCAGCACGCCGTGGGGCGCCTATTCGAGCTGGGCGACGCACAGCATGGTGAGCACGTTCCATACCGACGTGTCTGGCGGCGAGCGGTTCTTCGATCTGCTGGCGCATCTGCACAAGGATCCCGGCACCAACCGCGACGTGCTGGCGCTGATGTATGTGTGCCTCGCCCTCGGCTTCGAGGGCAGGATGCGAGTGGTGCAGAACGGCGCGCTCGAACTGGCCCGGACCCGGGAGAGCCTGTATTTGACGCTGCGGCAGATCTACGGCGATTTCGAGCGCGAATTGTCGCCGCATTGGCAGGGCGTCGATGCGCGCCACGAGCCGGTGCGCTCGGGCATCGCGCTCTGGACCATCGGCTCGGTGACGCTGGCCTTGCTGCTGATGGGATTCCTCGTCCTCAGCCTGATGATCAACCGCTTCTCCGACGCGACCCTGCAGGCGTTCGCCGCGGCGCCGCCGAACGGGCCGGTCGCGATCGCGGCCAGCCGGCCGATCGCGCCGGCCCAGACCGCGCCGGCGGCGATCGACCGCACCAGGACGCTGCTGGCGCCGGAGATCGCCGCCAGGCTGGTCACCGTCAGCGGCGACGGCCAGACCATGCTGGTGCGGATCCGCAATGCCGGCATGTTCCCGTCCGGCAGCGCCGACGTGTCGCCGAAGTTCGAGGCGGCGATCGACCATATCGGCAACGCGCTGGCGGAAGGCACCGGCCGCATCGAGGTGGTCGGCTATACCGACAGTCAGCCGATGCACTCGGTGCGCTTCCCGTCGAACTGGGCCTTGTCGCAGGCCCGCGCGCAATCGGTCGCCGACATCCTCTCGCGCCATGTCAGGCCGGAGCGGCTGCATGTGACCGGGCGCGGCGAGACCGAACCGCTGGCCAGCAACGACAGCGAAGCCGGGCGCGAGATGAACCGGCGCACCGAACTCAAGGTCGATGTGCCGACCGCCGCCGAGGCCAACCCGGCCGCGCAGCAGCTCCAGGACGGCCAGGGCGCCGAGCACCGGAACCAACCGCAATGAACTTCCTCCGATCCTTTCTCGGGCAGGTCGCCTCCTTCACCGGGCCGCTCGGGCGCTACGTCAAGGTCCGCTGGCTGCGGACGCTGATCTGGACCGCCGCCGCCATCCTGGTGGTCTTCTTCTACGGCGAGATGCTGCGCTTCGGCCGCTGGGCGCCGCTCGATACCGAGCGCAACCGCATCGTCGCGGTGGTGCTGCTGATCGCCGGCTGGACCGTCTACAACGTCGTGCAGCTGGTCAGGGACCGGAAGAAGAACAAGGCGCTGATCGCGGCGCTGACCGCCGAGCAGCAGGCCGACCGCGACAGCCTGCCGGCGCAGGAGGTCGAGCAGATCCGCCAGCGGCTGCAGGAAGCGATGCGGCAGCTGCGCCGGGTCACCGGCGGCAAGCGCGACTACGTCTATCGCCTGCCCTGGTACATCATGATCGGGCCGCCGGGCTCGGGAAAGACCACGGCGCTGCTCAATTCCGGGCTGAACCTGCCGCTGTCCGACAGCATGGGCAGCGAGCCGGTGCGCGGCGTGGGCGGCACCCGCAACTGCGACTGGTGGTTCACCGAGGATGCGATCCTGCTCGATGCCGCCGGCCGCTACACCACCCAGGACAGCGACCCCGAGATCGACCGCAAGGGGTGGCAGGGCTTCCTCGGGCTGCTGAAGCAGTATCGGCCGTTGCAGCCGATCAACGGCGTGATCGTCGCGCTCAGCCTGGAGGATCTGGCGGCGCGCGACCCGCAGCACCGCCAGGCGCACGCGCTGGCGATCCGGCGTCGCCTGACCGAGCTGACCGAGTTCTTCGGCGCCCGCTTCCCGGTCTATTTCATCCTGACCAAGACCGATCTTCTCGCAGGGTTCGTCGAGTTCTTCGATGCGTTCAGCCGCACCGACCGCGAACAGCCCTGGGGCATGACGTTCCCGCTCGATGACGGGCGCGAGACCAGCCCGCCCGCGATCCAGCACTTCGAGGCCGAGTTCGACCTGCTGCTGAAACGGCTGAACACGCTGGTGCTCGAGCGCATGCAGCAGGAGACCTCGGTCGATCGCCGCGGCCTGATCTACGGCTTCCCGGTGCAGATGGCGACGCTGAAAGAGGCGATCCAGGAGACGCTGACCGAGATCTTCTCCACCTCGCGGTTCGAGAAGCGGCCGCTGCTGCGCGGCGTGTATTTCGCCTCCTCGACCCAGAACGGCGTCCCGGTCGACCGCATGATGCACGCGATGGGATCGATCCTCGGCGTCGAGGTGCCGCGCCAGCCGGTGTTCAGCGGCGCCGAGAAGAGCTATTTCCTCACCCGACTGCTCAAGCAGGTGGTGTTCGCCGAAGCCAATCTCGCCGCCGCCGATCCGCTGGCGCGCAAGCGTCTGCGTCTGACGCGCAACATCGCGCTGGGCAGCGCGCTAGCACTGCTGGTCCTGGTGTTCGCCGCGTGGGGCTCCGCCTACATGCAGAATCTCACCCTGGTCGCGGCGGCCAACGAGCGCATCGCGCGCTACAACCAGCTCGCCGGCGCGATCGGCTCCGGTCCGGTCGCCGACGACGATTTCCGCAGGATCGTGCCGCCGCTCGACCTCCTGCGCGACGGCCCGGCCGACCTGCACGCCAGGAGCGCGTCGATCTGGCTGCATGCCGGGCTCGACCAGACCGCCAAGCTGGGCTCGCAGTATGACGACGCGTATCAGCGCGCCCTGAACGGGATGCTGCTGCCGCGGGTGCTGGTGTTCCTGCAGAACCAGATCCGCGCGCGCCAGAACCAGCCGGAATTCGTCGTCGCGGCGATGCGGGTCTATCTCGGGCTCGGCGGCCAGGGTCCGCTCGACAAGGCGTTCGCGCGCAGCTGGATGTCGGCGGAATGGAAGGACCGGTATCCGAGCCACGCCGACGACGCGCTGCGCGCCGATCTCGATACGCATTTCGCCCGGCTGCTCACCGCGCCGCTGGCGAACGTCGCGCTCGACGGCGCGGTGATCGGCGATGCGCGCCAGGAGCTGGCCAAGCAGCCGCCCGCCGCCAGGGTCTATGCCGCGCTGCGCGACAGCGATGCCGCCGCGCGTCTTCCCGCCTGGACCGTGCTCGACAAGGTCGGCGCGATGGCCGACCGGGTGTTCGTGCGCCAGTCGGGCGCGCCGTTGTCGAAGGGCATTCCCGGTTTCTTCACGAGGGAGGGCTATCTCGCGGTGTTCCTGCCCAGGCTGCGCCAGGCGACGCATGACGTGCAGCAGGAGAACTGGATCTATGGCGGCGGCACCGGCCCGGCTGCGGGGGCCGCTTCGGGCGCCGCTTCGGGCAACGCGAACGACGATGCGATCATCGCCCAGGTCACCGAGCTGTATCGCAACGACCTGACGACGCAATGGATGACGCTGCTGTCGGACCTGCGCGTGGTGCCGCTGCAATCCATGAGTGCCGCGGTGCAGGTGCTGAACGGGCTGACCGGGCCGGAATCGGCGTTGCGCAAGCTGCTGCTGGCGGTCGCCAACGACAGCAACCTGCAGCCCGACGCCAACAGCCACGATCCACAGGCGGCCAAGATCGCCCAGCTCATCTCCCAGGCGGCGCCCGCCGCCTCCGACCCTGCGCTCGGCGCCGCCGCCGCGCCGGCCGGCAGCACCGACCAGCTGGCCGCGCTGCGCGCCATGACGCAGAGCGTGAACGGCCAGCCGGCGCAGCTCGACGAGCTGCTCAAGACGATCGATGCGCTCTACCAGCAGGTCTCGCGCGCCAACGGCGCCCTGCCGCAGACCTCGTCGCTGCTGCAGGCCGAGGGCGGGGTGAACGACGCCAACCAGAGCCTGATCAGCGAGGCGCGGCAGATGCCGACGCCGGTCGACAACTGGCTGTCGGGACTGACCGACGCGGTGCGCTCGATCTCGTCCGGCGGGGCGCAGTCGCAGATCTCACAGCTCTGGCAGGCCGGCGGGGCGCGGTTCTGCCGCCAGGCGGTGATCGGCCGCTATCCGTTCTCCTCGAGCAGCGATTCGGAGATCTCGGTCGACGATTTCAACAAGCTGTTCGCGGTCGGCGGCGTGCTCGACAGCTTCTTCAACCAGAACCTGCGGCAGTTCGTGAACACCGCGCGCCATCCCTGGCAGTGGCAATATGCCGCCGCCGCCGGCGTCAGCAACGCGTCGCTGTCGGCGTTCGAGAAGGCCGACGCGATCCGGCAGGCCTTCTTCGGCGCCGGCGGCTCGCAGGTCGGGTTCAATTTCGAGGTGACGCCGCGCACGCTCGACAGCGCCGCCAACACCGTCACCCTCGACATGCAGGGGCAGACGGTCGTCTACAACCACGGTCCGATTCGGCCGACGACCATGCACTGGCCGGCCGCGTCGGACTCCGGCGCGCGCATCATCTTCCAGCCGGGCGGGGGCACGTCGAGCGCGTCCGGCGCCTGGTCGACCTTCAGGCTGCTGGAGCAGGGAGACATGGACACGATCAGCAACGACAGCTTCATCGTCAGCTTCTCGGTCGGCATGCGACGGAGTTCGTTCATGGTGCATTCGGACTCGGTGCTCAACCCGCTGAACCTTCGCCTGCTGCGCAGCTTCCGCTGCCCGACCAGCCTGTGACGCCGGTGTCATGAGCGAGCAGCGCCAGAGCAGGATCCTCGGCACACCGCCCACCGAGAACCGGCCGGGCTTCTTCGGCAAGCTGCCGGCGCGCGGCGATTTCGTCGCCCGCCGGCTCGACCACCAGTTCCGCCGCCATTTCGACGAGTGGCTGCAGCGCTGCATGGCCACCAGCCAGCGCCAGCTCGGCGAGGGCTGGATGCAGTCCTACCTGAACGCGCCGATCTGGCGCTTCGTGCTCGGCCCCAACCTGTGCGGCGAGGCGCCGGCGATCGGCGTGATGATGCCGTCGGTGGACCGGGTCGGCCGCTATTTCCCGCTGGTAGTCGCGGTGCAACTGCCCGATTGCCTGTCGCCGGGCAGCCTGTTCCACCAGGCCAAGGACTGGTTCGACGCCGCCGAGGAGCTGATCCTCACCTCGCTGGACGATCAGTTCGATCTCGACCGGTTCGACCAGGAAACCCAGGCGATCGGCCTGCCGGAATACCAGCACGCCAGCGTGCCCGGCGAGGCGCCGCGGCCGCTGCGCCTCGATCTCGATCAGACCGGCGACCTGTCCGACACCTACGGCCGCATCCTCGACCAGGTGGTGATGGGCGGCACGCTGCGCTTCTGCCTGTGGTGGACGCTGGGCTCGGAGCAGGTGCAGGCCTCGATCCTGCTCGGCGAGGGGCTGCCGCCGCCGGCGAACTTCGCCGCCTTCCTCGACGGGCACTGGAACAAATGGGGCTGGGAGCTGCCGCCGACCAAGGATCTGGTCACGCTCGACAGTTTCCCGCTGATGCTGCTCCGGCCGGTGCCGCTGCTGCCATCCGCCGGCCGCACCCATCCCGGCTCCAAGCGCAAGGCCAACGAGGACGCGCTGCTGCTGCGGCCGGATCTGGGCCTGTGGGCGGTGGCGGACGGCGTCGGCGGCCACCAGGATGGCGCGTTCGCCAGCCGCAGGGTCACCGAACGGCTGGCGGAACTGCTGCCGCCGCTATCGTTCGGCGGCGTGATCCGCGATCTGCACGAGGTGCTCGACCAGGCCAATCTCGACCTGCACCGCCATGCCGCCACCATCGCCGACACCGCGACCGTCGCCTCGACCGTGGTGGCGATCCTGGTGCACGGCACCCAGTATGTCGTGATCTGGTCCGGCGACAGCCGCGCCTACATCTATCGCGGCGGCTACCTGCAGCGGCTGACCCGCGACCACACCACCCATGACGGCATGGTGACGCATGCGGTCGGCGCGGAGCAGTTCGTGTTCCTCGAAACCGCGCAAGGCGACATCCAGCCCGGCGACGTGTTCCTGCTCTGCACCGACGGGCTGACCAAGGAGCTGCCGGAGAGCGCCATCGCCGAGATCCTGCCGCAGCCGCCGGAGCAGGCGGTCGAGACGCTGGTGCAGGAGACGCTGATCGCCGGCGCGCATGACAACGTCACCGTGGTGGTGGTGGCGGTTCCGGAGGCGGGCAGCTGAGCGCCGACGCCCCGGAAGGCGGCAAGACCGGCGACGAGGAGGCGGCCGACGACCGGACGCGGCTGGTGCCGTCGCGCGTCGAGCGACGGGCGCCGGACGCGCCGCGCCTGCCGATCCACGATCCCGAGGCGCCGGTGTTCTGGGGCGACGCCACCTTCGCGCCGGAGCAGCTCCTGGCCGGGAGTTTCGTGGTCAAGACGCTGATCTCCCGCGGCGGCATGGGCGAGATCTACCGGGTCCGGCATCGCGATCTTGGCACCGACCACGCGATCAAGATCCTGCGGCCGGCGATGCTCGAGGAGCCGAGCGCGGTGGCGCTGCTGCTCGACGAGGCGCGCCTGCTGCAGCATATCCGCCACGACGCGATCCTCTCGTGCCGCTGCCTGCTGCGCGACCATGACGGCAGGCTGATGCTGGTGCTGGACTACCTGCGCGGCGGCACGCTGGGGGTGCGCATGCTGCAGGGCCCGATCCGCGCCGAGGGCCTGCGCGTGCTGCTGCTGCGGCTGCTCGACGCGCTGGACGCGCTGCAGGGCTACGGCATCGTCCATCAGGACCTGTCGCCGGACAACGTGATGCTGCGCAACGACAGCCTGCACGAGGCGACGCTGATCGATTTCGGCGTCGCCCGCGTGGTGCACGAGACCGATGGCGCGCACGGCGCGATCGATTTCGCCGGGAAATATTCCTGGGCGTCGCCGGAGCAGCTCGATCCCGCGCTGGCCGGCGCGATCGGTCCGCGCTCGGACCTCTATAGTCTGGCGCTGACCGTCGCCGCGGCGGCGCGCGGCCAGAAACTCGATATGGGCCACGACCTGGCCTCGGCACTCGCCGCCCGGCGGCGACGGCCGCACCTGGACGGGGTGCCGCCGGAGATCGCGCCGCATCTCACCCGCATGCTCAACCCGGACCCGCGCCGGCGGCCCGACGCGGCGCAGATCCGCGCCGGGCTGGGGCCGGATCCGGGGCGCGCCGACCGGCCGGGGCTGCCGCGCCGTCTGCTGCGGCGGCTGTTCGCCGGCAGGCCCTATCAGCCCCCGGTCTGAGTGCGAAGGCGCCAGGCCACCGCGACGGTGGCGAGCGCTGCCAGACCCAGGATCGCCGGCGGCGACAGCCCCGCCGCCGACAGCGCCGCGATCATCGCCGCCCCGGCCACCATGAACAGCGCGTTCATGACATTGTTGGCCGCCACCATGCGCGCGCGCTGCGCCGGCGCGGCGCGCTGTTGCACGATCGCGTTCAGCGGCAGCGAGAACACCCCGCCGGCGACCGCCACGCCGAGCAGCGCCAGCAGCGCCGCGATGCCGGGGCCGCTCAGCAGCATCGCCGAGGGATCGCTCCAGCGCGACGCGGCGCGGCTCAGGCACAGGCCGGCGAAGGCCAGGGTGGCGGCGGCCAGCGCCAGCCCGGACGGCAGCACCAGGCGGGTCGACACCGCGCCGCGCAGCAGCCGGCTGGCCAGCAGCGCGCCGAGCGCGGTGCCGAGCACGAAGCCGGCCAGCAGCAGCGTGACCAGGCGATTGTCGGCATGGAACCGGTCGCGCACCAGCACCGGGAACAGCGCCAGGTAGGTGGCGCCGACCGCCCAGAACCAGCTCAGCCCGACGATCGCGCGCCAGACCGGCGCGTCGCGCGCCGCCGCGCGCAGCACCCGCCAGGTCGCCATGGCCGGGTTGATCTCGATGCGCACCAGCGGCGAGCCGGGAGCGGCCGGGATCGGCCAGGACGCGAGCAGCCCGGCCGCGGACAGCGCGATGCCCAGGCCGCCGACCAGCGCCGGCCCGTGTCGCACGCCGATCAGCAGGCCGCCGAGGATGGTGCCGAGCAGGATCGCGACGAAGGTCGCCGCCTCGATCAGGGCGTTGCCGGACAGCAGCTCGTCGGCGGCGAGATGCTGCGGCAGGATGCCGTATTTCAGCGGGCCGAACTGGGTCGCCTGCACGCCGAGCCCGAACAGCACCGCGAGCAGCGCCATGGTGCCGCCGGTCGAGAGCGCAAGCGCGCCGAGCGTCAGCAACACCAGCTCGGACAGCTTGTTGAGCCGGATCAGCACCGCCTTGTCGAACCGGTCCGCGAGCTGTCCGCAGACGGCGCTGAACAGCGCATAGGGCAGGATGAACACCCCGCCGGCGATCGCCGCGAGCCCGGCCCCGGCATGCGGGCCGGCGGCGCTGAACATCAGCAGCACCACCATCGCGTTCTTGAACAGGTTGTCGTTCAGCCCGCCGGTCGCCTGCACCAGGAACAGCGGCAGGAAACGCCGGGTGCGCAGCAGCCGCGCGCCCATTCAGGCGGGCTCGCGGCGCCGGCTCAGACCTTGATTTCCGAGCCGTCCTGCGACCAGCGGGTGTGGAACGAGCCCGGACGGTCGAAGCGGCGGTAGGAATGGGCGCCGAAATAGTCGCGCAGGCCCTGCAGCAGGTTGGCCGGACCGCGGGCGCGGCGCAGCCCGTCGAAATAGGCCAGCGACGACGCGAAGGCCGGCACCGGCACGCCGTTCTGCACCGCCAGCACCACCACCTCGCGCCAGGCCGGCTCGGCCTTGCGGATCGCCTCCCGGAAATAATCCTGCAGCAGCAGGCTGGGCGCGTCGGCCTGCGCCTTGAAGCCCTCGCGTATGCGGTCGAGGAACGCGGCGCGGATGATGCAGCCGCCGCGCCAGATGGTGGCGATCAGGCCCGGGTCCAGGTCCCACTTGAACTGCTCGGACGCGACCTGCAGCTGCTCGAACCCCTGCGCGTAGGCCACGATCTTCGAGGCGAACAGCGCGTCGCGGATCCGGTCCAGCTCGGCCGCCGAAGGCGCCCGGCCGGGCCGTGCCGCCGGCGCGGCGGTGTCGGCGAACGCCCGCGACGCCGCCTCGCGCTGCGCCGGACGGCCGGACAGGGCGCGCGCGAACACCGCTTCGGTGATGGCGGTGATCGGAACCCCGAGTTCGAGCGCGGATTGCGCCGTCCAGCGCCCGGTGCCCTTCTGCTCGGCCTCGTCGCGGATCATGTCGACCAGCGCGCCGCCGCCGCCGGGATCGCCCTTGGCCAGCACCGCGGCGGTGATCTCGATCAGGTAGGAATTGAGATCGCCGCTGTTCCAGCCGTCGAACACCTGCGCGATGCGCGCCGCCTCCAGGCCGTAGACCGAGCGCATCAGGTCGTACGCCTCGGCGATGAGCTGCATGTCGGCATATTCGATGCCGTTATGCACCATCTTCACGTAATGGCCGGCGCCGTCCGGACCCATGTAGGCGCAGCACGGCGTGCCGTCGACGGCGATCGCCATCCTGGTCACCATCGGCGCGATCCGCTCCCAGGCGGCACGCGCGCCGCCCGGCATGATCGACGGGCCCTCCAGCGCCCCCTCCTCGCCGCCGGACACGCCCATGCCGACGAACAGCAGGCCGCGTTCGGCCAGGTCGCGCTCGCGCCGGCGGGTGTCGGTGAAGAGCGAGTTGCCGGCATCGATGACGATGTCGCCCTCGTCCAGATGCGGTTCGAGTTCGGCGATCATGTCGTCGACCGCCTTGCCCGCCTTGACCATGACGATGATCGCGCGCGGCCTGGCCAGCGACTCGACGAAGCCGGCGATGCTGTGCGAGGCGACGAACGCGCCCTCGTCGCCATGCTCGGCGACCAGCCGGTCGGTTTTCGCGTCGGTGCGGTTGTAGATCGCCACCCGCAGGCCCTTGCGCGCGGCGTTCCGGGCCAGGTTGGCGCCCATGACCGCAAGGCCGATGACGCCCAGATCGGCGAGTTCCGCCATGTTTCGTGCTTTCCAATGGTTCCGTTTCCGGGAAAAAGGCTAGGCCCGCCGGCAGAGACTGCCAAGGGCGGCCGCCCTTCTCAGCGGCCGTGGTTTCGCGTTTGCTGACGCGCACGGGCCCCACCCCCCCCCCGGGGGGCCCGATCGCGTCTGGAGGTTTCGCAGTGTCCAGCCCTGCCTTGCATCGCGCGCTGGACCGGCTGCGGCGCTATGTCGGCCATCCGGACCCGCTGGCCGAGGCCAGCAACAACGTTGCCCTGCTGGTGGGCACGCACCTGCCGTTCTGGCCGCTTTACGTGCTGTGGTCGGCCGGCGTGCAGAGCCAGCCGGCCTCGCTCCTGACCATGACGATGGCGCCGGCCTTCTGCCTGGTGCCGCTGCTGACCCGCCGCAACGCGCTGGCCGGCAGGGTGGCGCTGGTGCTGGTCGGCATCGTCAACACCGTCCTGACCTGCTGGGTGCTGGGCGCCGACAACGGCAGCCAGCTGTTCCTGCTGCCCTGCGCCACCCTGGCGGCGATCTCGTTCCGCCGCGCCGAACGGGGCTGGATGGTGGTGCTGAGCCTGCTGCCGATCGCGGTCTGGTACGGGCTCAGGCTCGGCATGCTGCCGTCGCTTTTGCATCTTGATGGCGCGGCGAAAGAGTCGTTGCTGACCTTGAACAGCATCAGCGTAGTGGTGCTGATCACCGCCTATGGCTGGCTGCTCGGCACAACCTACGCGCGTATGGAACAGGCGCCCGGCGCCGGCGGGCGGTAGCACGGGCTTTGCTTCGTGGGCAGGATGGTCCGAGGCCGTATCGGATCGGACGTCACGGTGACGGTTACAGTGGAGAGGCAAACATGGATCTCGGCGTGTTCATCCCGATCGGCAGCAATGGCTGGCTCATTTCCACCACGTCGCCACGCTACCGGCCGAGCTTTGAGCTGAACCGGGACGTGGTGCAGAAGGCGGAGGCCTACGGGTTCGAGTTCGCGCTCTCGATGGTCAAGCTGCGCGGCTTCGGCGGCGAGAGCGAGTTCTGGGACCATTGCCTGGAGAGCTTCACGCTGATGGCGGCGCTGGCCGCGGTGACGAAGCGTATCAAGCTGTTCGCCTCCAGCGCCGTGCTGACGCTGCCGCCGGCGATCGCCGCCAGGATGGCCGCGACCATCGACAACGTGGCGCCCGGCCGCTTCGGCATCAACATCGTGTCCGGCTGGCAGCAGGCGGAATACACGCAGATGGGGCTGTGGCCCGGCAAGGAGCATTTCGACCGCCGCTACCAGTATTGCGCCGAATACGTGCAGGTGATCCGCGACCTGTGCGAGACCGGCAAGTGCGATCTGGATGGCGAATACTTCAAGATGCAGGATTGCCGTCTCAGCCCGCTGCCGAGCGCGCCGATCAAGATCGTCGCCGCCGGGCAGAGCGGCGGCGGCATGGATTTCGCCGCGCGCTATGCCGACTACAATTTCTGCATGGGCGAGGGCGTCAACACGCCGACCAAGTTCGCCGGCAGCGTCGCCAGGCTGGTGCAGGCGGCGGAGAAGACCGGCCGCGCGGTCGGCGCCTACGCGCTGTTCATGGTGATCGCCGACGAGACCGACGCGGCGGCGCAGGCGAAGTGGGAACTCTACAAGGAAGGCAAGGATCCGGTAGCGCTCGGCTGGATGGGCATGCAAGCCACCGCCGACGACAAGGCCGACCTCAGCTCGACCGCGAAATCGATCAGCAACCCGGTCTCCGCGGTCAATTTCAACATGGGCACGCTGGTCGGATCCTACGAGACCGTCGCCGGGCTGCTCGACGAGGTCGCGGGCGTCAACGGGGTGTCGGGCATCATGCTCACCTTCGACGATTTCATCGCCGGCATGGACGCGTTCGGCCAGCACATCCAGCCGCTGATGCAGAGCCGCAAGGCGGTGCTGGCGGAGCGCCAGGCATGAGCGACGAGACCGACATCTACCGTCAGCAGGGCTTCGCGGCACCGATCGGGATCGGCGCCGCCCCCGCCCTGGTGGTGGTCGATTTCGTGCTCGGCTTCACCGACCCGGCGCATTTCGGCGGCGGCAACATCGACGACGCGATCACCGGCACCGTCGGGCTGCTCGAGCTGGCCAGGAGCCGGTCCTGGCCGATCGTCCATACCCGCGTGGTCTATGCCGATGACGGCTCGGACTGCGGCGGCTTCACCAAGAAGGTGCCGGCGCTGCGCGGCCTGACCGAGACCAGCCCGTGGTCGCAGATCGTGCCGCGGGTGGCGCCGCGGCCCGGCGAGCTGGTGCTGCGCAAGCGCAATGCCAGCGCCTTCTTCGGCACCGAGCTGTCGGGCTGGCTGGTCGGGCACCGTGTCGATACGGTGTTCGTCGCCGGCTGCACCACCAGCGGCTGCGTGCGGGCGACCGTGGTCGATGCGTGCGCGCATAATTTCCGCACCATCGTCGTCACCGACTGCGTCGGCGACCGGGCGCTTGGACCGCACGAGGCCAGCCTGTTCGACATGAAGCAGAAATATGCCGATCTGATGAGCGTGGCCGAGATCGCGCACAGCTAGCCGGCCCACGCCACACTCCGACCACCCAGAACAGGATCATCCCCGATGGCAGACCCGCGACTGAAAGCCGCGATCGAGAGCGGCACGTTCGTCGTCGCACCCGGAATATTCGACATGATCTCGGCCCGCGTCGCCGACGGCATGGGGTTTTCCGCCCTCTACGCCACCGGCTTCGGCACCGTGGCCTCGCATCTCGGCATCGCCGATGCCGGCATCGCGACCTACAGCGACATGGTCGGCCGCATGGGCCGGTTCGCGCAAGGCTGCACCACGCCGGTCATCGCCGACGCCGATACCGGCTATGGCGGGCTGCTGAACGTGCGCCACACCGTGCTCGGCTACGAGGCGGCGGGCATCACCGCGATCCAGCTCGAGGATCAGGAGATCCCGAAGAAATGCGGCCATACGCCGGGGCGGCGCGTGGTGCCGATGCGCGACATGTGTCTCAAGATCGAGGTGGCGGTCGAGGCGCGCCGCTCGACCGATTTCCTGATCATCGCCCGCACCGATGCGCGCACCGCGCTGGGCCTCGACGAGGCGCTCGCGCGCGGTCGCGCCTATGCCAAGGCCGGGGCCGACATCGTCTTCATCGAGAGCCCGGAGACCGAGGACGAGATGAAGCGGATCGGCCAGGAGATCGACGCGCCCAAGCTCGCCAACATGGTGGAAGGCGGCCGGACGCCGCTGCTGCCGGCCGACCGTCTGCAGGCGATCGGCTACGCGATGGCGATCTATCCGGCGGTCGGATTCCTGGCGGCGGCGGCCTCGGCGGAGCGGGTGTACAGCCACCTCAAGGCCCATGGCGGCAGCACCGGTCTGCCGGAGAGCGAGTCCTACGGGTTCGGCCGGATCTGCACGCTGATGGGCTTTCCCGAGGTCTGGGACTTCGAGAAGCGCTGGGCCAGGGGGGGCGAGTAGACCGGCATGCTCAGAAAGGCATGAACCCAAGCCCTGTCGCGCGATCGGTGAACCAGGCCAGGGCCACCATCGCGACGCAGGCGGAAATCCCCGGCATCACCAGCCTTGGATAGAGCACGGTATGCCGCAGGAGGAAGCCGATCGGCAGGACCACGAGAGCGATCGTCACCTGCGCCGCTTCCAGCCCCAGATTGAACGAGATCAGCGCCACGCCGAGCGCCATTGGAGGCAGGGAGAGCGGCCCGAGCGCGGTCGCGAAGCCCAATCCGTGCACCAGTCCGAACGCAAACGCCAACGGCCACCTTCGCCCTGGAATCACGTGGAAGATGTTGTCGAGCGCGGTCACCAGGATGGTCAGCGCGATCCCGGCCTCGCTCACCCGTTCGGGAATGCTGACGATATGCAGCACCGAGAGGGTCAGCGTGGTGCCGTGCGCGAGGGTGAACGCGCTCAGCACCTTGACCGACTCCAGGAACATGCCGCGAAACCGCGCCACCGGCACCATCGCCGTCGCCCCGTCGTGCCGGTCGACGCGCCTGCTGAACATCGCCGGCACCAGCAGCATGGTGACGAACATCATATGGTCGATGCCTGTCAGCAGATGGTGCACGCCGGTCATGAAGAAAGTGGTAATGGTAGCGCCATAGCCCGGCGTCACATCGATGCTGGCCTCCGGCCTGTCCGGTGACAGCGCCACCGCATGGCTCGATCCCGCGATCGTCAGATTAAGCAGCCCGCGATGCATCGGGTCGAGATCGAACAGCAACCTGTAGCGCACCGCGATCCGCGTCGGCACATGGCCACAAGCGGCGGAGAATTGCAGGACCGCGTAGCCGCCATCGCTCAGCCGGTCGGCCAGCAGCGTGACGGGACCGCTCGCACAGGCGGTTCCATCCGCCCGCAACGCGAGCCTGGCCATCGCATAGGCAACGACCGCGTCGCGATGCTGCTTGAGTTCGCCCCACGTGATCGCGCCGTCGCCATTGGAATCGAGACCGATCGCATAGTCCAGGTCACGCAAGGCGATCGACCATTGCACATCGAGCGCCTGATCGTGCACGTCGATATGCAGATACGAACTGCTGGCGCTGTGCGCCCCGGCCCGGGGCATTGCCGCCCAGAACAGCAGAAACGCGAGCACGACGACGCGGATCATGATTTCCGTCCGCCGGCCAGCGCGTCGCATTGTCGATCCAGCGCCGACAGCAGCCGATCCTGCACGGCATTGCCGACCAGCCACGCATGCACCGGATCGGCGGCGGCGGGTTGTCCGGCGGCGAGCGCCGCCTCCAGCAGGATCCGTGCGTCGGCTGGTTCGCGTTGCACATCCCAGTTGGTCCGGGCCAGAGCCAAGGCACGCCGCGGCTGTTGTTGCAGATGCAGCACGAACCGCGCCTCCTCGCGCCGGTGTACGGTGTCGCCGCGCAGCCGGCTGGTTTCGAACCGGGCGGCGAGGTCGGCGACATGCGAGGCGGTCATGGGACTGCCGACGGCCTGTTCCGCCAGCGCCAGACGAAGCAGCAGGGGATCGATCCTGGTCTCGCCCGACAGCAAGGCGATGACGTCTTGTGGCCGGTGATGATCGAGCAGCCAATCGCTCCAGGCGCCGAGCAGATAGGGATCGTGCGGATCGATAGCCAACGCCGCCCGGTAGTGTCCTTCCGCCGAATCGTCTCCGAGCCGTTCGGCAGTCTCGGCCTGCAGGCTGATCGCCCAGACCGCAACCGGCGGCGTCGCCTTCGCCTCCGCCGCGTTCTGGGCGAGCGAGATGCCGAGCGCCCGCAGCGCCAACGGCGCATGCCCGGTCAGCGCCATCGCTGACGCGGTGCAGACATCCGGCGCCAGACCGAGCGTATGCGTCGCGAGTTGACCGCAATCCTGTAGCGCGGCCGGATAGTTCGCCTGCGCCTGGTGCACCGCGGCCAGTGTCAGCCATGCCTGCGCGGCGGCCGGCTGCGCCGCGACCACACGCCGCAGCGCAGCGAGGCTGGCCGTGAAATCATGATTGCTCTGCAACATGATGCCGCGCAACAGCAGCACCGAGGTCGGCGTCGACGGGCCGATCGGCCACGGCGCCAGAGCGGCTTCGGCGCGGCCGAGATAACGCGGGTCACCCAGGCTTCGCGCTTCGGCGATGTCCTGTCGCGCGACACGCTCGGCGAGGCCGAGATCGGTCGGACTCTGCGACAACGCCGCGTTCAACCGACGCAATTCCAGCCCGGACGCGTCGCCGGCGCCCGGGATCTGTTCCAGCACTGCCATCTCGTCGGCTGGGACAAACGGCGCCGCGGCGGCTGCTAACGGCAGCAGCAACAGCGTCGTGGCCAGGAGCCAACCCCGTCGATGGCTACGGAAGCCGGTCTGCCGCCGCACCATCGTCGGGGCCCTCCTTCTGGTCGGGCCTACTGGTGGACTGGCTGATGCGAGTCCGAGAGCGGCGGCATCACATAGGGGAACGCCGACAGGTAGTGCGTGTCATCGGTATAGGCGCCGTCAGTCAGATCCACCAGGCCGGCGGGAGCGTCAGCCGGCGTGCCGTAGAGACCGAGCGCGTAGAGACGTCCCATCGCGACCCGCAGCGTGATGTCGACGACATCGTCGCCCGGGCGACGGCCGTTAGGATAGCCGGCAGAATCGCCACCGATCACGCCGAGCCGGTTCTGCGCGCCATACGGCGTAATCGGCGTGCTGGTATTGAGCCGCATTTCCTCCGCCGGGACCACCCCGTGCGACGGCTGGTTGACGTTGGCGAGCCCGGTGAGGAACACCGCGACCAGATCGGCGCGCGGGAACTTGGTCGGCGCCTTCAGGGTCGGATACAACGCCTCGATCAGCGCCGGCACCGTCGGATTGGTGACATACTTGGCGAACTGGCCGTCATTGGCAGGCAACGACATGTTGAACTTGTCTTTGTCCTTGAGCCCGATGACGAGTTCGTTGACCAGCGGATTGGCCAGCCGGGAGACCTGCTCGAACGTGGTATGGCCGTTGACGGTGGTGCCGAGCGAGGAGGTGGTCCACGCACCGACCACCGGATCGCCCGATTGCGTCAGGCAGGCCGTCGGCACTTCGGTGACGATGGAGGTGACGTTCTTGGCGGCCAGATCGTCCTGCGCCGAGGCCGCATACTGCTCTCCGACCGGGTGGACATAGTTCACGAGATCGAAGGTCTCGCCGAGATTGACGACGAACGGGTCCTTGCGCTGACCGACAAACACCCGACCGACACCGCAGCCTGGGATGACGATGTCGTGGGTGAAGCTCGCGGCGTAGGCGGCGTAATTCGGGACCGACTTGTCGCCGATGCGATCCACAGGTTTCTGGAATTGCGTGTTGCCGGAGGTATCCTTGAGGAGCGTTTCGACCGGCGTGCCCTTGCTGCGGTCGATCAGGGAAATGGTGTAGACCTCACCGACATTCTGCGCCGAGCTGTCCGCGACCGAGATCGGCCCGTCATTGACCAGAGGGATGGCGACCTTCTTGCCGCCAACCGAAAGCGCGAGGTCGCGGCTCACCGGGTAGACCCGGAAACGGACGATATAGGTCGGTCGTCCCGATCCGTTGAGGTCGATATTGATGTCGTAGAAGCCGTTATGCTCCATGTCGTAGAAATTCGGACCGCCGCCCGGATCCTGAAGCGGTACGTAGTCCGCGATCATCGTGACATAGGCCGATCGTCCCGGCTCGTAGCTTCGGAAAAAGTAGAAGTCAGAGGCATCGAGGCGCGGCATGCCCGCGATCATCGGTGCCTCTCGGTGACTGGACGCTTGCGCAGGCATCTGGAAAGCCAACGACGCGGTAAGCGACGTGAAGGCGAGAAGAAGGCGCTTCATCCCGAGTCTCCTAGTGCATTTTGCACGTTCTGGACAGCGGGGTCGGTCGGCCCTGCTACCTCCTATTAGGCCCGCATCTGTTTTTAGATGCAGAGGATTGCAGTCGCCTACGGAATGTAACTAAGTTTTACCAGACGAATGATGGGTTATTCGGAAAAGGTACCTTTTGATAAACCCGGGCTGCCTGAGTTGCCGTTATTTGCCGCCGGCGAAGGCATGCAGCCCGCTGAGCAGCGAGCGGTGGAACAGGATGGCGATGAGCACCGGCGGCAGGGACAGCAGCAGGCCCGCTGCCGCCATGTGACCGTATTCCGGGTTCATGCCGTTCGCGAGAAACCCCGCGACCTGCACCGGGAAGGTGATCTTCGACGACGTCATGATGAAGGCGATGAAGAACTCGTTCCAGGTCAGGATCGTCACCAGGATTCCGGCCGCCCCGATCGAGGATTTCATCAACGGCAGCACCACGAGACGGAACGCGCCCCACCTGGAGCAGCCATCCAGATAGGCGGCCTCTTCCGCGTCCTCCGGCAGGGATTTCAGGAAGGCCAGCATGATCCAGACCGTCAGCGGCAGGTTGATGGCGATATACAGGATGGTCAGGCCGGTATCGGTGTTGAGCAGCCGCGTCTTCAGCCCGAGGAAATAGAGCGGGGTGATCAGGGCGGCCGGCGGCATCATCCTGGTGGAGATGATCCAGTTCTCGAGCTGACGCGTCGCTGGCGACCGGAACCGCGACAGCGCGAACGCCATCAGCGAGCCGAACACCATCGAGACCACCACCGAGACGCCGACCACCCTGATGGTGCGGTAGAAGGCGGCATGGTCCAGGTTGTTCAATACCCAGACGATATTGCTGAAGGTGATCGGGTGCGGGAACCACACCGGGCTGTAGCTCTGGATCTGCGACTTGTATTTGAACGCGGTGTTGAGCAGCCAGTACAGCGGCAGGATCCAGAACGACATCACCAGCACCAGCAGCACCGTGCCGGCCGCCATGAACAGCGCGCGATGCCGGCCGGTATAGCCGAGCGGGGATCGGTGTCGGGGGCTCATTGGTCGGACTTCTCCCACTGCGCGACCTTCAGCCACGCCGCCGTCGTGACCAGCCCGAGCACCAGTTCCAGCACGCCGGCAGCACTCGCCACCGACACCTGCCCGGACTCCGATATCCCGATCTTGTAGATATAGAGGGAGAGATCGACGGTGGCGCGCCCGGGGCCGCCATTGGTCAGCAGGTTGGTGGCGGCGAAGACCTGGCTGCAGAGAATGAACTCGAAGATGCCGACCACCGCCAGCAGCGGCCGGAGCAGGGGCAGCTGGATCCGCCAGATGATGTTCCAGAACGAGGCGCCGTCGATCCTTGCCGCCTCGATCGGGTCTTTCGGGATGCCCCGCAGACCGCCGATGAACAGCACCACCGCCAGCGGCGACCATTGCCAGGTCTGCACCACGATGATCGTCGCCACCGCGCCCCAGGCGTTGCTGGTCGGCGCGATCAGGCTGCCGGTCACCAGCTGCACGATCTGCGGCACCGGACCGTAGAGCGGATCGAGAATCAGGCTGAACACCAGGGCCATCGCCACCGGCGACACCGCCAGCGGGATCAGCACCACCACCACCAGCAACCCGGCCAGCACCCCCTGCCCGGCGATCAGCTCGATCAGGTAGGCGGTCAGCAGGCCGATCAGCACGCACAGGATCGTCGAGGCGAACGAGATCAGCAGCGTGACCGCCAGCGCGTGCAGGCCCTGCGACGTGCCCAGCACCACCGCGTAGTTCGCAAGCCCGACGAAGCGCGTCGGGTTGTCGGGGATGCCGAGATCGACGTTGATGACCGAGAGATAGACCGCATAGACGAAGGGCGGGAACGACAGCAGCGCCAGGATGATGAACCCCGGCAGCGGCACCATCCAGGGCGAGGCGAGCCCCAGCCGGCGCAGCAACGGCCGCCGCGGCTGGGTCTCGACCGGCAGGCCGGGCCTCGTATCGGTGTAGCTCATCCTGCGCCCCAAGCCGCCGCCATCGGTTCTGCTTCGACGTCTTTGATCATTTGTCGGGGAAGATTTCCTGGTAGCGGCGCCGGCTGCCGAGCACGCCTTCCGCCTTGAAGCGATCATCGACCTGCTGCGCCGCCGACGCCAGGCCTGCCTGCGCCGTCTCCGAGCCGGTGAAGACCGCGCCGATCTCGGCGCCGATGAGGCCGCCCATCTCGCGCCATTGCGGGATCAGCGGCCGGTACTGATCCTTGGTGATCGCCTGGCCGTCCGCCACCGCCTTGATGTATCCGGCATCGAGCTTGCTCCGCAGCAGGTCGGATTTGTTGACCGACTGGCGGTCCTCGTTGCCGATCCCCTCCGCGGTGCGGGCGAACTCCATCTGCTGCGAGGTCGCCCACTGCAGGAACGCAGAGGCCGCCGCCATCTGCGGGCCGTCGGCCGGCACCGTCGCCGGGATCGCCAGGCCGATGGAATAGTTCGCCGGGAAGGCGCCCTTCGGGCCGGCCGGCACCAGCTGGTAGCCCACCTTGCCGACGATGCTCGACTGCGCGGGATCGTTGAAGGTGGGGTAGAAGGCGCTCGATTCGATGATCATCGCCACCCGACCGGCGGCGAAGCTCGACGAGACCTTGTCCCAGCCCCAGGCGCCGGAACCGGGCGGCCCGCTCTTGTTGATCAGGTCGGCATAATGCTGGGTCGCTTCCACCCCGGCATCGGAATTGAACACCGACTTGTTGGTCTTGTCGAGGAAGTTGCCGCCATAGGAGCGCAGCCACTCCGACCAGATATAGACGTTCATGCCTTCGCCACGCAGCCCGCGCAGCGCGATGCCGTAGGTGCGCGGCGGCGCGGTCAGCGTCGCGGCGTCGGTCGCCAGCTCGTCCAGGGTCTTGGGTGGCGTGAGCTTGGCGGCGTCCAGGAGATCCTTGCGGTAGTAGAGGATCGTCACTTCCGAATAGATCGGCAGACCGTACAGCTTGCCGTTCCAGGTATAGACGTTGCGAAGGCTGCTGTAGAGATCGTCGATCTTGTAGTCCGGCTTGATCGCGTCATCGATCGGGTGGATCCACTGGCTCGACGCGAACAGCGGCACGTAGTTGTCGTCGAGGCAGTACACCTGGAAACCGCCCGCCTTGTTCGACGCGTCGGAGACGACATGGCTGCGCAGATCGTTCTCCGGGTAGTCGGTGAAGGTGATCTTCGCGCCGGTGAAATCCTCGAACAGCGCCTTGTGCGCCTCGATATAGTCCATCGCCGGAAGGTGGCGGCAGGCGACGTTCAAGGTGGTGCCGGCGAACGCGCCCTTGGCGGCGAACAGCCCGGCCGAGGCGGCCAGATCCGCCTGGTAATTCTGCGCATACGCCGCGGAACAGAACGACAGCGCCGCCCCGGCCGAGATCGCGATAGAGGCTAGTCTTTGCATGGTGTCCTCCCGTCGGGCGATCCTTGTCGGCGCCCTTGTTGGTCTTGTCCTGTCACCCGGCGGCCGTCATCGCCACCGGGCGGTGCGACGAACGGCCGATCGCGGCACCCGATTCGGCGTCGAACAGCAGCACATGGTCGAGCATGGCGGTCAGGGACAGCGCATCGCCCACGGCCAGGCTCAGCCGCTCGTTGGTGGTGATGCAGATCTCCTGGCCGGCGAGCGCGGCGTAAATGTGCAGCTCGGGGCCGGTCGGCTCGAGCAGGGACACCACCGCGACCATGTCGCCGCCCGACGGCGCGATCTTCAAATGCTCCGGCCTCACCCCATAGGCGACGCGTGTTCCCGGCTGCACGTCCAGACCCGGCGGCAGCGTCAGCCGGCAGTCGCCGACCCGGACCGCGAGCCCGCCAGCGTCGGCGACGATCTCGCCGCGAAGGATGTTCATCGACGGCGAGCCGATGAATTCGGCGACGAACAGGTTGGCCGGCCGGTCGTAGATCTCCAGCGGATGCCCGATCTGCTCGATGCGCCCCTCGCGCAGCACGCAGATCCTGTCCGCCATCGTCATCGCCTCGATCTGGTCGTGCGTGACGTAGATCATCGTCGTGCCGAGGCGCTGATGCAGATCCTTGATCTCGTTGCGCATCCGGATACGCAGCTTTGCATCGAGATTGGACAGCGGCTCGTCGAACAGGAACACCGATGGGTCCCGCACGATGGCGCGTCCCATCGACACGCGTTGCCGCTGCCCGCCGGAGAGTTGCCGCGGATAGCGGTCGAGATAGGGACCGAGGTTGAGGATCGCCGCCGCCCAGTCCACCTTCTGCCTGATCGCGTCGGCCGGCAGCTTCTTCAGCTTCATCGCGAACGCGATGTTGTCGAACACCGTCATGTGCGCGTAGAGCGCGTAGTTCTGGAACACCATCGCGATGTTGCGATCCTTCGGCTCCAGGTCGTTGACGCGCTGGCCGCCGATGCGGATGTCGCCGGAACTGATGCTCTCCAGCCCGGCGATCATGCGTAGCAGCGTTGACTTGCCGCACCCGGACGGCCCCAGGAACACCACGAAGCTCCCGTCCTCGATCTCCAGATCCAGCGACGGAATGATGGGCGTCTCCCCGAACGATTTGCGGAGCCCAGAGATCGAAACCGATGCCATTATCCCTGCACTCGTCTGAAGAACGTCACACCGGCGCTGCGTATCCCGGGGGCCTGTCGGCCCCGGCCAGTCCTAGCCCGAATCGGGTTACTGAATCGTGTACCCGCCATCGATCACCATGTTCTCGCCGTTCAGCATCGCTGCGGCGCCGCTCGCCAGGAACACCACCGCCTGGGCGATCTCCTCGGGCTGCGCGAACCGCCCGGTCGGGATCTTCTGCTTGAAGATCACGCCCTTCTCGCCTTCCCAGGCCTTGCGGCCGAGATCGGTATCGACCACGGTCGGGCTGATGCAGGTGGTGTTGACGCCGAGCGGGCCCCATTCGAGGGCCAGGATTTTGGTCATGCTGACGATCCCCGCCTTGGCGGCGCTGTAGGCCACATGGCCGTCGAGGGCGACGATGGCGGCCTGCGAGGCGATGTTGATGATCCGCCCGGACCCGCGCTTGATCATGTGCCGTCCCACCGACTGCGCCATCAGGAACGGCGCGGTGAGGTTGACCGCCAGCGTCAGGTCCCAGTCGGCCCGGGTCGCCACCTCGGCGCGGTCGAGGCGCGCGATACCGGCATTGTTCACCAGGATGTCGATATGGCCGAACTGCTCGACGATCTGCCCGACCGTCGAGTCCAGCCGGTCGCTGTCCAGCAGGTCCAGCGCGTATCCCTGATGGCCGGAGCCGGCGAGGCCGCTCGCCACGCTGCCGACCGCCGGCGCCTTGTCGACGAGGCAGAGCGTGGCGCCCCGTTCGGCGAGCGCCTGCGCGATCGCGAGACCGATGCCGCTGGCGCCGCCCGTGACCAGAGCGACCCGGCCGTTCAGGTCGTAGGCAGTCTCGAAAAAGCTCTTGGTCATCGTTCAGTCTTTCCGGATCGGTCGCACATCGTCGACATGGTGGCGCCACGGACCGCGGCGTCCGGATACCGGAGGGACGCAGCCGCTCGCAGCGCAGCCCCATAGTCGCCTACGCGGGGAAGCAATGCCAGCCACAACGGTCGGCCGGCGCGAAGCTTCGACCGGACACCTGCAAATGTCAAACACTACTGAAGAAAGATTATGCTGCGCCGCAAAATCCGGTGCGAGTATTGTCCCGGCGCGATCGTTACTGCGCCGCCGCTGCCGACGCCGGGCCGGCGCCGGTCCAGTCCCGCAGGATGTCCGCCGCCTGCGCGTCGAGCGCCGGGGCCGGCCGGTCGGACATGATCGTCTCACCGTCGAGCAGGATCGGACAGCGGATCGCCGGTATGGTGCCGCCGGCGGCCTCCCCCGCCGCCAGGTCGCGGCGCATCCCCCTGGCCTGCACCTGCGGGTCGGCGAACGCCTCGGCGACGCTGTTGATCGGGCCGCCGGGGATGCCGGATGCCTCCATCGCCGCCAGAAGCGTGTCGCGCGCCAGCTGCCGGCACCGTCCGGCGAGGATCGGCACCAGGATGGCGCGGTTGGCGACCCGTCCGGCATTGCCGGCGAACCGCACGTCGGCGGCGAGTTCGGCCAGATCGAGGATCCTGGCGAACCGCGCGAACTGCGCGTCGTTGCCGACTGCGACCATGACGTGGCCGTCGGCGGTGGCGAAGGCCTGATACGGCACGATGTTGGGGTGCGCGTTGCCCATGCGCCGCGGCGTCTCGCCGGACACCATGTAGTTCATCGCCTGGTTGGCCAGCACGCCGGTCTGCACGTCCAGCAGCGACATGTCCAGGTGACCGCCGATCCCGGTGGCGTCGCGCCGGCGCAGGGCGGCGAGGATGCCGACGGTGGCGTAGGTTCCGGTCATGATGTCGGCGTAGGCGACGCCGATCTTCTGCGGCTCCCCGGACGGGTCGCCGGTGAGGTCCATGATGCCGCCCATCGCCTGGATCATCGCGTCGTAGCCGGCGCGGTGCGCGTACGGACCGGTCTGGCCGAACCCGGTGATCGAGCAGGTGATGAGGCGCGGGTTGAGGCGCGACAGGCTGGCGTGATCCAGCCCGTACTTGGCGAGCGCGCCGACACGGAAGTTCTCGACCACGATATCGGCCTGTCGCGCCAGCGCGCGGACGGTCTCGCGCCCGGCCTCGGTGCCGAAATCGGCGGCGATCGAGCGCTTGCCGCGGTTGGCCGCATGGAAGTAGGCCGCCGAGAGATCGCCGCCGCCGGAGGCGGCCACGAACGGCGGCCCCCAGCTTCGGGTGTCGTCGCCGGCGCCCGGCCGCTCCACCTTGACCACGTCGGCGCCGAGATCGGCCAGCAGCTGGCCGGCCCAAGGACCGGCCAGGATCCTGGCCAGCTCGAGCACCCGCACGCCTGCGAGCGGCGGCTGCGCCATTAGTAGAACGCCTGTATCCCCGTCAGCGCTCGACCCAGGATCAGCGCGTGGACATCGTGCGCGCCCTCGTAGGTGTTGACCGTCTCGAGGTTCTGCGCATGGCGCATCACATGGTATTCTTCCTGGATGCCGTTGCCGCCGTGCATGTCGCGCGCCATGCGGGCGATGTCGAGCGCCTTGCCGCAATTGTTGCGCTTGACGATCGAGATCATCTCCGGCGCCATCTGCCCGGAATCGAACAGCTCGCCGACGCGCAGGCTGGCCTGCAGACCGAGCGCGATCTCCGTCTGCATGTCGGCCAGCTTCTTCTGGATCAGCTGGGTCGCGGCGAGCGGCCGGCCGAACTGCTTGCGGTCCAGCGTGTATTGCCGGGCGCGGTGCATGCAGTCCTCGGCAGCACCCATGACGCCCCAGGAGATCCCGTAGCGGGCGCGATTGAGGCAGCCGAACGGCCCGCCGAGACCGGACGCGTCCGGCAGCAGCGCCGTCTCCGGCACCTCGACATCCTCCATGACGATCTCGCCGGTGATGGACGCACGGAGCGAGAGCTTGCCGCCGATCTTGGGCGTCGACAGGCCGGGCATGCCGCGCTCCAGGATGAAGCCGCGTATGGCGCCGTCATGCGCGTCGGACTTGGCCCAGACCACGAACACGTCGGCGATCGGCGCGTTGCTGATCCAGGTCTTCGCGCCGTTCAGGCGGTAGCCGCCGGCGCTGCGCACCGCGCGCGTACGCATGCCGGACGGGTCCGAACCGGCATCGGGCTCGGTCAGCCCGAAGCAGCCGATCGCCTCGCCGCTGGCCAGACGCGGCAGGTATTTCCGGCGTTGCGCCTCGTCGCCGTAGGCATGGATCGGATACATCACCAGCGACGATTGCACGCTCATCATCGAGCGGTAGCCGCTATCGACGCGCTCGACCTCGCGCGCGACCAGGCCGTAGGCGACGTAGGAGGCGCCGGCGCCGCCATATTCCTCCGGGATCGTGATGCCGAGCAGGCCGAGTTCGCCCATTTCGCGGAAGATGCCGACATCGGTCGTCTCCTCGCGGTATGCGGCGATGACCCGCGGCAGCAACCGCTCCTGGGCGAAATGACGCGCGGTGTCGCGGATCATCCGCTCTTCCTCGCCGAGCTGCCCGTCGAGCCGGAACGGATCGGCCCAGTCGAACGGAGGTGCCTTTGTCGCCGGACTGATGGAATTCATGTCGACTGGGTTCCTCTCCCGCAGGCTGTGATGGGGCAGGCCCAGCCGGCCCCATTCGTTGATCGTCGCGTCGCTCAGGCCTCGGCGGCCACGGTGTTGCGCAGCACGCCGACCGAGGACACCTCGACCTCGATCGCATCGCCCGGCGCCATCCAGAGCGGCGGCGTGCGCGCCATGCCGACGCCCTCCGGGGTTCCGGTCGCGATCACGTCGCCGACCCGCAGCGGCGTGAAGGCCGAGATATAGGCGATCAAGTAAGGGATATCGAAGATCAGTTGGCCGAGATTGCCTTCCTGCACCACCGACCCGTTGAGCCGGGTGGTGACGGTCAGCGCCAGCGGATCGGCTACCTCGTCGGCGGTGACGATCCACGGACCCATCGATCCCGAGGCGAAGAAGTTCTTGCCCGGCGTGAACTGCGAGGAGTGGCGCTGCCAGTCGCGGGCGCTGCCGTCATTGTAGCAGCTGTAGCCGCCGACATGGCGCAGGGCGTCCGCCGCGTCGATGTGCCGCCCGGCCTTGCCGATGACGATGGCGATCTCGCCCTCGAAATCGAACTTCTCCGAAACCCGCGGGCGGATCAGCGCCGAACCGTGCCCGACATGGCTGTCGGCGAAGCGGGTGAACAAGGTCGGCCGCGCATTCGGATCGCGTCCGGTCTCCCGGACATGCCCGTGATAATTGAGCCCGACACAGATGATCTTCGCCGAACCGATGATCGGCGGCAGCATCGTGACGCCATCCAGGGCGTGGTCGGGCGCCCCGGTGCAGGATTCCGCCAGGCGCTGGCGGGCGTCGGCCGACTCCAGCAGGGCCGGCAGGTCGGCATCGGTGCGCCTGCGGACATCGTAGATTCCGGCATCGGTGACGACGCCCAGGGCCGGCTGACCGGCGTCGGACGGCTTTGCGAGCGACGGTGAGTAAAACGCGATTTTCATAGACATCCCCCAGCCCGACCTGTCGGACCGCATCGGCCTTCCATCAGGTTAGGCCCCTCTATGGCCGGTGAAACTCTCCATATCAAGCTAAAGACGATCATCGCCGGCATCTCTGTTGGAATGTCGATATTTTCCCTTACTTCACAGCCGGGTGGAAATTCGGCATCATCCATGCATGGACGGAGCGAACACGAAACGGATAGCGAACCCGTCGCCAGCCGCGCCAGGTTTTGAGCGGCTGCGGGCCACTATCGGGACCGAGGATGATGACCAGGAGCGCACGACTCTCGCTTTGTCCGTCTATGAAAGGCTACGCGGCGAGATCCTCGACGCCACGCTTTCCCCAGGCAAGAAGGTCAAGGTTCGCGACATCTGCGCCCTTTACAGCGTCGGGGTCAGCCCGGTCCGTGAGGCGCTGAACCGGCTGTCCAGCGACGGGCTGGTGTCGCAGACCGCGCAGCGCGGGTTCACCGTGGCGCCGGTCAGTGTCGAGGATCTGGCGGAGTTGGCCCTGGCGCGGCGCTGGCTGAACGAGACCGGCCTGCGCCAGTCGATCGCGTGCGGCGACGCCGCCTGGGAAGAGCGGGTGCTGGTCGCCTTCCACCGCCTGTCGCGACAGGATCGCGGCGAACCGGGCAAGACCCGTAATGCCGAATGGCACAAGGCGCACAAGCAGTTCCATTCCGACCTGCTGTATGCGTGCGGGTCGCGCTGGCTGGTCGAGATCTGCGACATGCTGTTCGACGCGTCCGAGCGTTACCGCGCCATCGCCCGGCTCAAGGGCGATCCGTCGCGCGACCCGCTGGCGGAGCATCGCGAGATCATGACGGCGGCGATCGAGCGGCAGGCAGACAAGGCGGTCGCCCTGCTCTGCGCCCATTTCGACCGGACCACCGAGCAGGTCAGACAGAATCTCCTGCAGCGTTCAGCGCCACAGTAGCGCCGCCGGCGTCAGATCAACGCCGGATAGGAGCCGCCATCGATGTGCAGGTTCTGTCCGGAGATGTATCCGGCAAGGGCGCTGCAGAGGAACGCGCAGGCCGCCGCGAACTCTCTCGGCTCTCCCAGCCGGGCCGCGGCGATGCTCTGGACCTGGCGCCGGCGCGCCTCCTCGTAATCGATCGACTCGCGCTGCATTGCCTTGCGCGCCATGTATTCCTGACGGTCGGTATCGATCCGTTCCGGCAGCAGGTTGTTGATCGTCACGTTGTGACGAACGACCTCGAGCGACAGGCCCTTCATCGCCGCGGTCAGACCCGCCCGGGCGCCCGATGACATCATCATGTGTGGCCGCGGCGTGGTGACCATCGCCGAGGTGATGTTGATGATCCTGCCGAAGCGCTTTTCGACCATGCTTGGTAGCACCGCGCGGACCAGCGCCAGCGGCGCTGCCATATTGGCTTCCAGCGCGCCGATCCAGTCCGCATTCGTCAGGCTGAGGAACGGTCGCGGCTCCGGACCGGCATTGTTGTTGATCAGGATGTCGGGAGTCGGACACGCGGCCAGCAGCTTCTCCCGCCCCTCTTCCGACGTCACGTCGGCACAGACCGAGCCGACGTGAACACCGAGTTCGGCATCGAGGCTGGCGACGGCACGGTCGAGCTGTTCCTGATCCCGGCCGTTGATGAAGACCTTGACGCCTTCCGCAGCCAGAGCGGCAGCGCAGGCGTAGCCGAGACCGCGGCTCGACGCGCAAACCAGTCCGACTCTGCCCGCAATCCCGAGATCCATCGTCAGCGCCTCTGCTTCTGCACGCGGAGGACTAGCAGATTGAGCGGCAAACGCAAGCGCAACGCCGTTTCGTAGCTCATTTTGCTTCAATTCAGCATTATGACGACTTTTATATGGACACTCCCAGGCTATGGAGATATTTCCTAACGAAGTCCGGTTAGTCGGGCTTGCGGCGACCGAAGATGGAGATCACCGAACTGTCTCCTGGACTGGAGACGACCGCCTTTCGAACAGGGTCGCGCGACGTCGCGACAACGTATCTGTAAGCACGGCAGAAGCCGGCAATGGATGCGCCTGAGAATAAAAAAGATCTTTTTTTTGGGCAGGAAGCGTGTAAATGGCAACGTCAATGGGCCACGGTGATGGCCTCCCTCATCCCTATCGTTTCTGTCAGCGCACACGGGCCTTGCGGCTCACCTTGGGACTGGCCGCCTGTCTGGCGCCGGTCCCGGCACTCGCGCAGCAGTCAGCTCCCCTGTCGCACCAGGGATCGGCGCTCAGGTCCCAGCAGGGCACGAACGACATATCGGCCGCGCCGGCGGTAGTCGTCGCATCCCCCACGATCGACACCGAGCATCTGTTCAACTTCACCAAGCCGCTGGCACCGATCGGCAAGCAATTGTCGGATCTCGGGATCTATGCCAACGGTTATGTCGTCAACACCATCTACGATAATGCCGCTGGCGGGAATGAACGAGCCTCTCAGTATTTCGGGCGCGTCGTTTACGGCCTCGACTTTGATTTGAATAAGCTGATCGGCCTTCCGGGAGCATCGGTCCGGCTGCAGATCAATACGAAGTACGGCGGATCTCCCAGCGGCGAAAATTACGCGAGCGGAAGCCTCTTTGGTTACCTCACCACACAGGGTCCGAACAATCTGACCAATCTTGCGGATTTCACCTATCACCAGACGCTTTTCAACGACCACCTGCATCTCCTGGTCGGTCGCACGTCGATGAGCGATTATTTCGCTACGTCACCACAATACTGTCAGTTTGAGGTCGGCCTTTGCCAGAACCTCACCGCTTTCACCTATCCTTTTAACGACCAGGCACCGTTTCAGCCGATCGCCACGTGGGCGGGTGCGGTCGCAGTCTTGCCAACTCCGCACACCTACCTGCGTGCCGGCGCTTCCGCCGATAATCCCAATACCTATTTCTCCTCTGATTTTCCGTGGGACAAGGGATGGAGCCTCAGAGGCTCTACCGGTGTTTTCGTCCCGGTGGAGGCCGGGTATGCGACAACGCCGTATGAAGCACGGTTCGCCGGCCGTTACTCGATCGGTTACACGCACGACACCGCCGACAATTTCGACCCGGTGACCTTCGCCAATATCGGCGGGTCCGACGCGGTGTATGCCCAGGCGCAGCAGATCGTCTGGCGGCCTGATCCAAAGTCGGAGAGGGCCATCCATCTTTTGGCGGGCGCGACCCTAAATACGACCCATAACACGTCGATATCGAACTCGATCTTCGGCGCCGTATTCATCCAGGGGCCACTGCCCAAGCGCCCTGACGATATCTTTGCCTTCAAGGTTCAGCACTACGAACTGGGCGGCCGCTATATCAACAGCCTCAACTCGCAGATCCGCGCCAATGGCGGCACCGGAACAGTCGCCTCATCGGAGCAGATCATCGAAGTCGATTACGGAATCAGCCTGGCGCCCGGCGTCCAGTTCAAGCCGTTCGCCTACTACACCGTCCACCCGGACCAGCTCGTCTATGGAGAGCAGCCGCGATCGAACATCAAGGATGCGATCGGCATCGGTGCACAGCTCTTCATCTCGCTGAACTACGCCTTCGGTCTGCCGGCCTTCAACCCGCCAAGCTAGGCGAGCGCACCATGCATCTTTTACGGTCTTTTGCCTCGCTCTAGCTCTTCTGGAAGTCAATATCAGTGTCCGGCCTGGTCTCGTCGGTGGAGTGTTCCATGGAAACAATGCGCGTAGCTCGAATGTATAAAGTGGGCGAGCCGATGGTCCTCGAGCAGGTCAGGCGCCCGGTCGCCGGCCCCGGCGACGTCGTTGTCCGCGTCGGCGCCTGCGGCCTCGTCCCAAATCTCGCGAACGTCCTGCGCATGTGGGACCAGTGGTTTCCCTACCTGCCGTTGCCGCGTCTGCCTGCGAGCTTCGGGCTCGACGTCGCCGGCACCATCACCGACATCGACGACCCGGCCGGCAATTTCCAGGTCGGCGAGCGCGTCTATGTCTCGCCCGGTCTGAGCTGCGGCTCGTGCGACGCCTGCCGCGCCAACGAGCACATCAACTGCAAGGACTTCACCTTCCGCGGCTATTTCGGCTTCGCCGCCAACTCGCAGTCGCTCTACGACCGGTATCCGCATGGCGGCTTCGGCGAGTACATCTCGGCGCCGATCCGCAACCTGGTCCGCCTGCCCGACGCGATCAGCTTCGAGACCGGCGCCAGGATCGGCTATCTCGGCACCGCCTACGCCAGCCTGCGCAAGCTCGGCGCCGGACCGGGCAAGTCGGTGCTGATCAACGGCATCACCGGCACGCTCGGCTTCGGCGCCTGCCTGCTGGCGCTGGCGATGGGCGTGACCAGGATCCTCGGCACCGGCCGCAACCGCGCGCTGATCGAGAGGATCGAGGCCCTGGCGCCGCAGCGCATCGCGATCCTGCGTCCCGGCGAGGGCAGCATCGCCGATTTCGCGATCCGCCAGACCGGCGGCAACGGCGTCGACGGGGTGGTCGATTGCCTCGCCCCCGGCGCCGACGGCGCGTTGATGATGGATGCGATCCGGGGCATCCGCCGCGGTGGCGCCATGGTCAACGTCAACGGCGTCGGCGAGCCGGTGACGCTCGACGTGAAATGGATGCAGGCGCACCAGATCGCGCTGATCGGCAACAACTGGTTCACGCCCACCGAGGGCCAGCACATCGTCGACATGGTCGGCAGCGGACAGATCGATCTCTCGGTCCTGAAGCATGTCAGGTTCGGTCTCGATGACATCAATCTCGCCGTCAACGAACTGCACGATCGCAGCGAGGGCGGTTTCAGCAACTACGTGGTGATCCCATGACCGTGATGCCCGCGATGATGCCGGCCGGCGTTCCCACCATCGAGCCGCCGACCCGGCCGATCGGCGCGCGGAAGCCGAACCCGATGACCACCCTGGTGCTGATTACGCTCGGGTTCGGGCTGGTCGGCCTCGACCGCTTCATGATCCTGCCGATGTTTCCGGTGCTGGCGGTGTCGCTGCATCTCGGATACCAGGATATCGGCCTCATCACCGGGGCGCTGTCCATCACCTGGGGGATCGCCTCGATCTTCGTCGGCAGTCTCGCCGACAAGTTCGGGCCCCGGAAGGTCACCGTGCTGGCGATGCTCGGCTTCTCGCTGATCGTCGGCGTCAGCGGCCTGGCGACCGGGCTGATGTCGATGGTGGTGCTGCGCGGCCTGGTGGGAATCCTGGACGGCGCCTTCACCCCCGCCGGCATGGTCGCGAACTTCGAGACCTCGCCGCCGCAGCATGTCGGCCGCAACGTGGGCATCATGCAGGCGGCGATGCCGTTCTTCGGCCTGGCGGTGGCGCCGCTGGTTGTGACCCAGCTCCTCGGCTTCATCGACTGGCGCTACATCTTCGCGCTCTCGGCGATCCCCGGCCTGGTGGTCGCCTGGCTGCTCTGGCGCACCTTGGGCGCGACTAGCATCGAGTCCCGCGACAGGATCGTGCATGCCGACGAGAACAGCGTGCAGCGCTGGCGCGAGTGCCTCGGCAACCATAACGTCATCGTCAACAGCCTGTGTTTCTGCTGCTGGATGGCCTGCCTGGTCGTGATCAGCGCGCTGCTGCCGAGCTTCCTGACCGATTATCTCCATCTCAGCCTGGTGCAGATGGGCAGCGTGCTGTCGGCGCTCGGCTTCGGCGCGACGCTGGGCGGCCTGGTCATGCCCACCCTGTCCGACAAGATCGGGCGCAAGGCGGTGGCGTTGATCGATGGCGTCGGTACGCTCGTGTTCCTGGTTCTAATCGACCATTGCGGCGCCAATGTCGGGCTGCTGTTCGCAACGTTGTTCGGCGTCGCCTTCTTCCTCTACAACCTGCTCGGCATGACCGTCAGCACGATGACCGCGGAATCAGTCCCAGCCCATGTCAGGACCACGGCCGCCGGCCTGGTGGTCGGGATCGGCGAGCTGTTCGGCTCAGGGATCGTGCCGATCGCGGCCGGCCGCTTCGTCCGCGACCACGGCATCGTCTACGTTCCGACCATCGCCATAATCTCGACGCTGCTCGGCTGCGTGGCGCTGCTGTTCTTCCGTGGCACCGCGCGGGTCGCGCCGTGAGCTGGACGGTTCGGCGGATCGTCACCGCGACGCATCCGACCGGCCGTTCCTTCATCGACAGCGACAGCGCCGTTCCCGCCGGGAACGGCGCTGTCGAGCTATGGCAGACCGCACCGTCGGCCAGCGGTGCGGTGCCGTTTCATCCCGCGCCCGGCGGCAGCCTGTTGCGGATCATCGAGTTGCAGCCTGCATCCGGACCCGCGGATCGCGCTGCCCAGGACTCGCTGGCAGCCAGCGTCTTTGCCGCGCTCGGCGCGTCGCACTGCCGCGTCGATACCGGGCGCGATGCGTGGATGCATGTCACGCCCACCATCGACTATGTGCTGGTGATGGCCGGCGCGGTCAGGCTGATCGTCGACGAGGGCGAGCCGCTGCACCTCGACGCCGGCAGCGTCGTCATCCAGAACGGTGCCAATCACGCCTGGCATGCTGTCGGGCCCGGCTGCGCCCGGCTACTGGTCGTCATGAATGGATCCACGGAGAATCCCGTTGCCTGAGCTGCATCCCACCATCGACCGTCCGGCGTTTCGCGTGACCCGCGCCAGCCATTACGTGCTGCGCGTCCGGGACCTCGAGAGAAGCCGCGATTTTTATACCGGCGTCGTCGGGCTGATCGAGAGCGATCGTGACCGGGACACGGTCTATCTGCGTGGCATCGAGGAGTGCGGCCACCATTGCCTGGTGCTCAGGCGCGGCGACGCGCCGAGTTGCGAGCGCGCCGGATTCCGCGTGCAGTCCGAGGACGATCTCGACCGCGCCGCCGCCTATTTCCAGGAGCGCGGCGTCGCGTTCCGGTTCGTCGAGCGGCCGTTCCAGGGCAGGACCATGCATCTCTCCGATCCTGGCGGCATCCCGCTGGAGTTCTGTGCCTCGATGCAGCAGGTGCCACGGATGATGACCGAGACCAAGGCGCATCGCGGCGGTGCGGCCTTGCGCATGGACCATTACCAGATCTCGGTCACCGACACCGCGGCGGGGCAGAAATTCTACGCCGAACTCGGATTCAGGACCTCGGACTACATCCAGAACGACGAGACCGGCGACCTGATCGCGGTGTTCCTGCACCGCAAGGACAACCCGCACGACATCGTGCTGACACGGCGCGGCGGGCCGCTGTTCCACCATGCCGGCTACATCGTGTCGGATCTGAACGCCATCTTCCGGGCCTGCGACGCCGCCGGCTCGTTCGGCTACGGCGATTGCGTGGAGCGCGGACCGGGACGGCACGGGCTGGCGCACGCCCTGTTCGTCTATCTGCGCGATCCGGACGGGCATCGTTTCGAACTGCTGGTGCCGCCGATCCAGACCGCGGATTACGACACGCCGCCGACGCGCTGGAGTTCCTCGAACGGCTTCGCCTCGATCGCGTGGGGCCTGCCGGCGGTGCGGCGCTGGTTCGAGGAGGCGACGCCCTTCGAGGGCGTCCCCAGCACCGAGCCGCCGAACCTCAAGACGCCGTTCACCCTGGAAGACTATCTGGCGCGACCGGAGATGGCACGATGAAGCGGCTGACGCTGACGTTCGATAACGGGCCCTGGGCGGACGGGGCCACCGACGACATCCTCGACCTGCTGGCTGCGCGCGGCATCCTGGCGTCGTTCTTCGTCGTCGCCAACCGGCTGGCCGATCCGGTGGTGCGCGCCGTGGCCGGACGCGCCAAGGCCGAGGGCCATCTGATCGGCAACCACACCTACGCGCACCGCACGCCGCTCGGCATGATGGAGGATGTTGACGCCGCGATCGAAGAGGTGGCGCGCGCCGAGGCGGCGCTGGGCGAACTGGCGGGCCAGGAGAAGCTGTTCCGCCCGCCGGGCAAGGGCAGGCTGGGTCGGCACCTGCTCAACCAGGGGGTCGCCGACTACCTCGCCCGCGAACGCTATACCGTGGTGACCTGGAACAATGTCCCGCGCGACTGGGAGGACACCACCGGCGAATGGGTCGATCGCGCCCTCGACACCGCCGCCTCGCAGGATTGGAGCCTGCTGGTGGTGCACGACCACCATCTGCGCCGGCTCGACGGCTCGCTGCAGCGCTTCCTCGACCGCGCCGAGGCCTCTGGCGTGGAGTTCGTGCAGGAGTTCCCGGAGGATTGCACGCCGATGATCAAGGGCCGCGCGTCGGCGGCGCTGGCGGACTGCGTGACCTGAGCGGCCCGCGCCGACACGATCCCTGAACGGCGTTCCTGCCTGGCGGAAAGGGTGTCAGCCGCATTGATAACGTCTTGTGCGCTTATGGATTGGTCGCGGTTATCGTCAGCAGCGCTCACCTGCACCGAGTATCGCCATCTCGGCTTGTCGCTCGAGACCGATTGGGGTGGCGATCATCGATGCGGTTCGGTCCGCGGCGTGCGCGGCGAACCGGGACGGGCCAAAGCGGTGGGTGGTGGTGCTGATCGAGCGCCGACCAGGCGAACAGCAGAACAAGCCTTCATCTAACCAAGGACACGTCCGGTTTCAGTGCCAGATAAAGCGCACGAACAGCAGCACCAGAATCATCGCTACCGGGCAGGCCAGCAGCGCTGCGGTCCAGCGGTTCCAGCCCCGTTGCCGCACACCAGCGGCTCGAATGCGATCAGGCAGAGGATGCCGATTACGCCGATCATCGGCCGCGCCCGCTGATCTCGTGCACCGTCAGGACCTTGACGCTGGCGTTGCTGGTGGCCGCGCGCGCGATCCAGTCCGAAATGTCGGCCACCACGTAGCCGCCGACTGCGCCGGAGACGATGCGCCGTCCCGCCTCTCGCTCATGCGACAAGACATGTCATCGCCGGCGTCCATAAGGACGGGCGTGCCGCCACCGCCGCCGACCTTCCGGCAGCGGCGGTGTTCTCGTCCGAGGCCCATGGGCCTCAAGCAGCGGCTTGCCT
>CAZZZA010000015.1:0-39426 GCA_964658455.1 uncultured Lichenihabitans sp. | reverse complement strand
CCGGCAGCCGGAGCGGCAGGCGCCGCGGCATCCGGGGCCGCGGGAGCGGGCGCCGGGGCGGCCGCCGGAGCCGACGCCGCCGGGGCGGGCGCGGTCTGGGCCGCCGACTGGGCGAAGGCGGGGGCTGCCGCGCCGAGCGCCATGGCGAGGGCCGGTCCTGCGAGAACGGGGAGACGATGCAGTCTGGTCATCTGGTTTTCCTCTAGTGGCGGCCGGTGCCGCGCATGGCCCGTGCCGGCACGAGTGCGGCGCGAAGAAAGCAAAAGGGCGAGCAGGTGCTACTGCTCGCTGTCGGCGAGAGCATAGGTGATGTTCCACACGTGGTGGGCTTCCGGCACCGGGGTGCCGTTCCGCACCGCCGGCGCAAACCGCGCCCTGTGGACGTAGTCGAGCGCGCTGCGGGCGAACGACTGGCCGCCCTGGACGCTGACGACCGCGCAGTTGCTGGTCGTGCCTTCCGCGCTGATGTCGCACGACATGGTCACGGTGCCGGCGCGGCCGGCCTCTTCCATGTCAGGCGGGAACTCCGGCTTGACGTTGTTCAGCGCGCGCACGCCGGCCGAGTGGTCCGGCGGGCCGGGCGGCAGCGGCTTGGCGGCGGTGAACGGCGCCGGGTTCGGCGTCGGCGGCGGCGCGTGCGTCACGGTCTGGATCGCATGCGGCGGCGGCGGCTGCTCGATCTGGATGTCCGGCGGCGGGATATAGGGCGGCGGCGGCGACACCAGGGTCGGCGGCGGCGGCGGCGGCGGCGGCTCCTTGACGATTTTGGTGGTGATCGGCGGCTTGATCACGTCGATCACCGCACGGCCGAGCCCGTTCATCAGCGCATAGATCAGCAGCACGTGCAGCAGGACGACGATGCCAAGGCCGATGATGTGGCGCATCGGACTTCGTTGCTGTTGCGCGTAGTCCATTCAGCAAACTCCTCGTCCTCGTCATGGACAGTCTTGGGACAAACTCGGTTCCGTCCCGGCGGGACGGGTGAACGGCATCGTCCCCGCACGGCGCGTGCCAACGCGCCTCGATCGGAGCGGTCGGGGAGCGAGCATCGCGCGGGTCGGTGAGGCACACAGAACGGTTGAAGAAGCGGCATGTCAAGAACGTTGTCCTGCCATTCGCCACAGGCTGCGCTTGGAGCATTTTCGCGATGAATGCCTGTTTTCTAGGCGTCGCTATTTTGTGCGCCGCATCAATCGTCTCTGCCCGGGTTTTCACCCGAGCCCGGTGGCGGCAACGGACAATGCCCGTTCCTTAGGCAGAGGCTGAGTCGCGCCGGCGCGGCGCCATGGCGTTCCGGCCCTGGCTCGGCCATGCTCGCGCCTGCCCAGACCTGCCCAGGACAGCATGCCGCCCGACCCCGATCCGCCGGTTCTCAGCGTCGTCGTGCCCTGCTTCAACGAGCAGGCCGGGCTGGCGCTGTTCCATGACCGGCTGGATGCGGCGATGGCGGCGATCGGGCTCGACTGGGAGGTGGTCTATGTCAATGACGGCTCGCGCGACGGCACGCTGGCGCTGATGCGCGACCTGGCGGCCCGCTCGGCGCGGGTAGCCACGCTCAACCTGTCGCGCAATTTCGGCAAGGAGATCGCGCTGACCGCCGGGCTGGATCATGCGCGCGGCACCGGGGCGGCGATCATCATCGATGCCGACCTGCAGGATCCGCCGGAGGTGATCGGGCGACTGGTAGCGGTCTGGCGGCAGGGCATCGACATGGTCTATGCGCAGCGCGCCGCCCGCTACGGCGACAGCTGGCTGAAGCGCCTGACCGCCCGCTTCTTCTATCGGCTGATGCGCCGCATCGGCGACCGGGTGGTGATGCCGCCCGATACCGGCGACTTCCGGCTGATCAGCCGCCGGGCGCTCGACAGCCTGCTGACGCTGCGCGAGCGCCACCGCTTCATGAAGGGGCTGTTCGCCTGGATCGGCTATCCGGCGCAGCCGGTGCTGTACGAGCGCGATCCCAGGCTGGGCGGGCGCAGCAGCTTCTCCTACTGGTCGCTGTGGAACTTCGCGCTGGAGGGCATCACCTCGTTCACCGTGGTGCCGTTGCGGGTGGCGACCTATCTCGGGCTGCTGGTGGCGCTGTTCGCGATCGTTTATGGCGGCGTCCTGGTGATCCGCACGCTCGCGTTCGGCAACCCGGTCCCCGGCTATCCGAGCCTGATGGCGGTGATCACCTTCCTGGGCGGCGTGCAGCTCATGACGCTGGGGGTGATCGGCGAGTATCTCGGCCGCATCTTCAACGAAACCAAGCAGCGCCCGCTCTACATCGTCGAACGCTTCGACCAGGCGGCGCCGTGCGGGGTGGAGTCGCCGACGTTCCAGACCGTCTCTTAGCAATCGTGCGCCCGCGCGGTATGAGAACCCGGCCGGACGGGTCGGGGCACGGGAGGGAGCAAGATTGAGCGGAGCGCGGAACCCGCCCCGGGGCGGTATCGAACGGCCGGCACCGATCGCGACCGGCGCCGCCGCCCTGCTGGTCCTGCTCGGTGCGGTGCTGTCGCTGGCGGTCTTGTTACGGGTGCAGATCGAGACCGGCTTTGCTTTGGTGACCGGCGACATCTATGACGGCCGGATCGCGATCAGCCTCGAACAGCACTGGTTCAACGTGCTGCGTGGCATCGAGCACTGGAACCGGCCCGGCTATTTCTACCCCCACGGCGACACGCTCGGCTACAATGACGGGTATCTGCTGTTCGGCCTGGCCTTCAGCCTGTTTCGTGCCTTCGGCATCGATCCGATCCTGTGCAGCGAACTGGTCAATATTTGCATCCGGCTGATCGGCTACGCGGCCTTCATCGCGGTGGCGGTCGACCTCCTGTTGCTGCCGCTGGTTTGGGCGGTGCTGGGCGCGGTGCTGTTCACGATCTCCGGTGCGATGTATCTCCAGGAGGTCCATCAACAGCTTCTCGCGATCAGTTTCGCGCCGCTGCTGGCATGGCTGTGCTGGAAATCCTGGTCCGGCATGACGGCGACGCCGGGGCGCGCCGCGCTCTACGGTTCGGCCGGGATGATGCTGCTGGGCGCATGGTTGCTGACCGGCTTCTACATGGCGTGGTTCACCGTCTTCTTCGCCGTCATCCTCCTTGGCGCGTGCCTGCTGCAGCCCGGCGCCTGGAAGGGGGTATGGCCGACGCTGGCGCGGTTGCTGCACTGGCCGGCCGGCGTCGCGGTGATCGTCCTGATTGCCGCCGTGCTTCCTTTCCTGTGGGTCTACGGCCAGACCGCGGTGGAAACCGGCCAGCACGCATTCGGCGAAACGCTGGTGCTGATGCCGAGCCCGGCGGATATCCTGCATGTTGGACCGAAGAGCCTTCTCTATGGCTGGCTCGATCGGGCGTTCACGCGATGGACCGATCCCGGGACGTCGGAGCTTGGCGAGCACATCGTCGGTTTCCCGCCATTGCTGCTGCTGCTGGCCGGCTTCGGTCTGGTCCTGGCCTGGCTGCCCGGACACCGGGTCCCATCGGGCCGCCGTATCGCCTGGCGGTCGATATCGATGGCGATCGTGCTGGCGCTGCTGCTGTGTCTGCGCAGCCGGGATTACGGCCTATGGCATCTCGTTTTCCTGGCGTTCCCGGGTGCGGCGGCGATCCGGGCCGAGACCAGGTTGCTGCTGTTCCTCGATCTGCCGGTCGTCATGCTGGCGATGCTGGCGATGGCGGAGCGCGCGCGGCGATGGCCCCGGCCGGTCATGGCCGCTCTCGCATCGCTGCTGATCGCCGGCGAGATCAACCTCGCCACCGCGCAACAGCTCGATCGCCCGGCCGAGACGGCGGTCACCGACCGCGTGCCAGCGGCGCCGGCGAACTGCGGCGCCTTCTACATTTCCGCCCGTGGCGACCAGCAACGGGCGGGCTCGCCGCAAATCGACGCGATCTATCACCACAACGTCGATGCCATGATGCTGTCCGCGTTACATGCGCTGCCGACCCTGAACGGCTACGCGACCTTCATCCCGACCGACATACAGGCGATCAACCGGTTGCCTGTGCTGCCGGCAGCGATGCGCGCCTATCTCCGGGCGCACGGTGTGCACGGCACGATGTGCGGGCTCGATCTCGAGACGGATCGCTGGACCGTCGGGCTCGAAGGACCGGCCCCGTTGCCGGCCGACGGCGTGATCCAGATGACCGGGCAAGGTTTCGATCCGGCACCTTTCCTGGGCGAGGGCTGGAGCTACAGGGAGCCCGGCGCCAGATGGACGGATGGGCCGAGTGCCTCGGTCGAGGCGGCGTTGCCGGCGCGGCTCGCAGGGCGGGCACTGACGTTGACGGTGGACGCGACGCCGTATTCTCCCAAGGCGCTCGGCGCGTCGCCGGTCTGGGTGCAGGCGAACGGGAAGACGGTCGCGCACTGGCTGCCACAGCCCGGACAAGGGCGCTTCACGGCCACGATACCGGCTGAAATCCTCGGTGATGCGTCCGCCGTCGAGATCACCCTGCAGATCGAGCGGCCGGTGACGCCGCTCTCGCTGGGCGACGGCCTGGACCAGCGGATGCTGGGCATGGATGTGCACGCGATCTCGCTCGGCGCGGCGCCCCCCGACTCCGCATTGCGCTAGGTGCGCCCCGCTACCGCACGCTGGCCCTCCACGCGCTGCGGGTCGCGATCACGCGGGCGGTGATTCAGGCGGACAGGGTTTCAGCGTTTGCGGCAGGCCGGTCCCGCCGGAGCCATGTCGTCGAAGGTTTCGTTATCAGAGAACCACAGGCAAATACTACTATAGAGACCGGCCAGCGAAGGCGGCAGGCCTCTACAGGCTTTCTGCTCTATGAAGGATTTACTGACAACCCAGTTGTTTGAGTCGAATCCATAACGGTCTATCGGCGCCGTCATATAGAGTTTACATCCAGACGGTTCGAGATTTACTTCCAGCCTCTCCCTTTCACCCTCAGAAAATTCTCTTCCCTGGGCTGCCAGGCGAACGCAGGAACCGGCGTTGCAGCCATAAATGGATATGAGGTCGTAACTGCGGGTGTTTACGCCGATATGGGTTATTCCTTTATCTATCATCATGAACCCGGAATGGTTTCTCAAAGCAAAGACGCTAATATTTGGATAAGGCTTCGCTTCAGCTGGTGAGATCAGCAACACCGAACAAACAATTGCTTGAAGCTTTTTCATGGGCGAGATCCGGTCTTACGGCATCTCCGAACCAAACGGTGTCAGTTAACGAGCTGCCGGGTATCAGTAGAGAAATACGTGAATCGGTATGGTTCTATCTCGGATAGTCATGCGCGCAGTCCAGGCCTGTCAACCACCGGGCCACATTGTTTCGCGGCAAGGTGGCTTTGGCAGAACCAGCAGATTTTTCCGCTCGAGGAACATTGTCCGGGTCTTCGCCGACCGCTGAGTCATTACGCTCCAGTATCGTCACCGCTACTGCGCGCTGGCACTCGCCTCGCTGCGGGTCGCGGTCACGCGGGCGGCGAGCGAGGCGGCCATGAAATCGTCCAGGCCGCCATCGAGCACCGCGTCCGGGTTACCCTTCTCGACCCCGGTGCGCAGGTCCTTGACCATCTGATACGGCGCCAGCACGTAGGAGCGGATCTGGTGGCCCCAGCCGATGTCGGTCTTGCCGGCCTCGGTCAGCGCGGCCGCCTCCTCGCGCTTGCGCAGCTCCGCCTCGTACAGCCGCGCCTTGAGCATGCCCATCGCGGTGGCGCGGTTGCGGTGCTGCGAGCGGTCGGTCTGGCAGGCGACGATAATGCCGGACGGCATGTGGGTGATGCGGATCGCGGATTCGGTCTTGTTGACGTGCTGGCCGCCGGCGCCAGACGCGCGGAAGGTGTCGACCTTCAGGTCGCTCTCGTTGATCTCGATCTCGATGCTGTCATCGACCACCGGATAGACCCAGACGCTGGCGAACGAGGTCTGCCGGCGCGCCGCGGAGTCGAACGGGCTGATCCTGACCAGACGGTGCACGCCGGCCTCGGTCTTGAGCCAGCCATAGGCGTTGGGGCCGCTGACCTGCAGCGTCGCCGATTTCAACCCGGCCTGCTCGCCCTCCGAGCTTTCCATCAGCGTGATCTTGTAGCCGTGCTGTTCGGACCAGCGCGAATACATGCGCAGCAGCATCTCCGCCCAGTCCTGCGCCTCGGTGCCGCCGGCGCCGGCATTCACTTCCAGGAACGCGTCGTTGGCGTCGGCCTCGCCGGACAGCAGGCTCTCGATCTCGCGCCGCTTGGCCTCCTCGGCCAGCGTCTTCAGCGTCGCCAGCGCGTCAGCGACCATGGCGTCGTCGCCCTCGGCCTCGGCCAGCGCCGCCAGTTCCATCGCATCGCGCACCTCGGTCTCGAGACGCTCGACGCCCTCGACCTGGCCGGCCAGCATGGTGCGCTCGCGCATCAGCGCCTGCGCGGCGGTGGCGTCGTTCCAGAGATCGGGGTCCTCGACCCGGGAATTCAGTTCCGCGAGGCGGCCCTGGGCGACATCCCAGTCAAAGATGCCTCCTCAGCAGCGCCACCGACTGCTTGATCTGTTCGTTGAGGGACTCGGTCTCGGCGGACATGGGGCACCAGGCGGTCAGGGAAGAGAGCAGAAGGGTCGATCGGGCGGGCTCAATACAACCCGCCCATGCCGATGTCACCCCCGGCGGCGGGCCGGCCCTGGCCCGGGGCCGGTGGCGGCGCGCCCGGCGGCAGGGCGGCGACCGCTCCGGGGAGCGTGCCGGGCGGAGCACCGGGCGGCGGCGCGCCCGGCATGCCGACATGGCCGGCGATCGGCTCGCCCGGCTGGTCCGGGTTGGCGGGCGAGGACACCGCCGGCGTCGATCCGTCGACCGAGGTGCTGGACGCCACCGGCGCCAGCTGCGCGGGATCGCTGCCGGCGCCCATGTCGGTCTCGGCGTCCGGCAGGTTCTCGGCGCCGGTATCGCTGGCGCTGAGCTGCTGGCTGTCGGCGGCATGTCCGGACGATGCCAGCGCCATGCTCAGACCCGGCACCTGTCCCGGCTTGTAGGCGTCGGTATCGTCGCCGACCCGCACCACGGTCACGCCGTCCGGCACCCGGAAATCCAGCTTCGGACGGTCGGCCAGCGCCGCCTTCATGAAGCGGTTCCAGATCGGACCGGCGACGGTGTCGCCGTCCTGCTTCTCGCCCAGGCTCTGCGGGTTGTCGAACCCGACCCAGACCACGGTCAGCAGGTTGGGGGTGAAGCCGGCGAACCAGCCGTCGCGGAAATCCTGGCTGGTGCCGGTCTTGCCGGCGATCGGCTGGTCGATCCCCGCCCCGGCCTGGCGTCCGGTGCCGCCGGGCCCGACCACGCCGCGCATCATCTCGACCACCTGGAACGCCGAGGCGGGATCGGCGATCTGGCGTCGGGTATCGACCAGCGATGGCGGCCGGGACGGGTCGGCGGCGCCGGTCACGCCGAGCCCGGCCGGACGCCAGATCACATGGCCGTCGCGGTCCTGCACGTCGTCGATCAGGCTCGGCAGCACCTCCTTGCCGCCCTCGGCGATCGAGGCGTAGGCGCCGCTCTCGCGCAGCACCGTGGTCTCCACCGCGCCCAGCGCCGCCGGCAACACCTTGGGCATGGAATCGACCTCGTGCAGGTCGGTCGCCAGCTTGGCCACGGCACTCATGCCGATATGCGCCGCCAGCCGGATCGTCACCAGGTTCAGCGACTTCTTCAGCGCGTCGTGCAGCGAGGTCGGGCCGCCGAAGGTGAGTTCGTAGTTGTTGGGGTGCCAGTTGCCGTTGGAATAGGGCGCGTCCTGGAAGGTCTGCGCCGGCGAGATGCCGTTCATCATCCCCGCCAGATAGACGATCGGCTTGAACGAGGAGCCGGGCTGGCGCAGCGCCTGGGTGGCGCGGTTGAACTGGCTGCTCTCGAAGCTCCAGCCGCCGACCAGCGCCAGCACCCGACCGGTGGTGGGATCGAGGCTGACCAGCGCGCCTTCGACCAGCGGGATCTGCCGGATCGAGACCGGCGCGCCCGGGCGATCCGCGTCCGGCTCGACCATCAGCACGTCGCCGGGGCGCACCGACTTGTAGACATGCATCCAGGCGAGATCCTCGCCCTTCAGCGACCCGGTGCGCGGCGCCGGCATCCCGCCGGACGCGGCGTCGCCATCCAGCCAGCCGACCTCGCCGGAAGCCGACAGCACCACCGCCAGCCGCCATTCCGGCACCATGCCGGGCGGGCGCGCCACCTGGGCCAGCGCCGCCTGCCAGCTGGTGTCGGCCGGGGTGCCGCGACGGTGCGGCCGGCCGATGCCGGCCACATGCGTCACCGCGCCGCGCCAGCCGCCATGCAGCCGGTCGTAATGCATCAGGCCCTGGCGCAGGTCGCGCGTCGCCTCGTCCTGCAGCTTCGGATCGAGGCTGGTCTGCACCACCAGCCCGCCCTGCATGGTCTGGTTCTGGCCGTAGCGATCGACCAGCTCGCGCCTGACCTCCTCGGAGAACCATTCCGAGCCGGGCACCGGGCCGGGCCGGGTAAAGGCTGTGGGGATCAGCGGCTCCGCCTTGGCGGCCTGCGCCGCCTGGACGGTGATGGCATGGGTCTCGGCCATGCCGTCGAGCACCAGGTCGCGCCGCGCCCTGGCCGCCTCGGGAAAGCGATACGGGTTGTAGTTGGTCGGCGATTTCGGCAGCGCGCCCAGGAACGCGGCCTCGGCATCGTCGAGCTGGTCCAGCGGCTTGTTGAAGTAGGTCTGCGCGGCGGCGGTGATGCCGTAGGCCCCGGCACCGAGATAGATCTCGTTGAGGTAGATCTCGAGGATACGGTCCTTGGACAGGGTCTGCTCGATCCGCATCGCCAGGATCGCCTCCTTGACCTTGCGGTCGAAGGTGCGGGCGTTGGAGCCCAGCAGCATGATCCGCGCCACCTGCTGGGTGATGGTCGAGGCGCCGATCGGCCGCCGCTTGTGGAAATACTGCAGGTCGGTGACCGCGGCGCGCAGGATCGCCAGCGGGTCGACGCCGCCATGGGTGTAGAAATTGCGGTCCTCGGTGGCGATGAACGCCGCCTTCACCCGGTCCGGGATCGCGCTGTACGGCACGAACAGCCGCCGCTCCGCGGCCAGCTCGGCGATCACCCGGCCGTCGCCGGCATAGATCCGGCTCATCACCGGCGGCTGGTAGGTCCGCAGCACGCCGACGGTCGGCAGATCGCCGGTCAGCGACTCGTACTGCCGCCACACCATCAGGGTGGCGACGGTGCCCACCAGCAGCACCACCGCCAGCGAACCGCCGGCCAGGGTCCGGATGACGCGAAAGCGCGGGCGGCCGGGCGGACGACCGGGACGGCCGCCACCACCGCGCGGGGGCCGGCCGCCACCGGTCGGCGGCGTGACCGGGGGCACCCCGCCGGGAGCGAGGGGTCGGCCCGCGGTGAGGCCGGGGCGCAGCGGACGTGGATCGGGGCCGTTCATGCCGGGCTGTTTACCACCGGCACGTGCAGCCGTCGCCCCTCGCCTGCGCGGCGACACGGTGCGTTGCCGGGTTGCAATCGCGGCGTCATCTTGACACGGTTTTCCAAGCAGCGCGCCCGCCGGTCAACGGCTTTACCGGTTTCGGGTCCGCTTCAGCGCCGACCCCTGACCGAAGAGCGAGCGCACCCCTATTGTCTTGATCATCATCGACTTCATCGAGAGACAGATCGAGATCATGATTACAGCACACCGCGCTCCCGAAGGCTCCTCCGGCAGCCTGCCGGCCACCGGCGCCGCTCCCGCCGCCCCGGCCTATCGCGACGAGACGCTGGCGGTGCGCCACCTGATCGAGAGCTGGAACGGCACCTGGGACGGCATCGACGCCGAGGCGGTGGTCAGGATGCGGCTGCAGAACCGCTTCCGCACCGGGCTCGACATCGCCCGCTACACCGCGGCGATCATGCGCCGCGACATGGCGGCGTTCGATGCCGACCCGTCGCTCTACACCCAGTCGCTCGGCTGCTGGCACGGCTTCATCGCGCAGCAGAAGATCATCTCGGTGAAGAAGCATTTCGCCTCCACCGAGCGCCGCTACCTGTATCTGTCGGGCTGGATGGTGGCGGCCCTGCGCTCCAGCTTCGGGCCGCTGCCGGACCAGTCGATGCACGAGAAGACCTCGGTGCCGGCGCTGATCGAGGAACTCTATACCTTCCTGCGACAGGCCGACGCCCGCGAACTGGGCGGCCTGTTCCGCGAACTGGACGCGGCGCGCAAGGACGGCGACGCCGCGCGCGAGACCCAGCTGATGGCGCGCATCGAGGGCTACCAGACCCATGTGGTCCCGGTGATCGCCGACATCGATGCCGGGTTCGGCAATGCCGAGGCGACCTATCTGCTGGCCAGGAAGATGATCGAGGCCGGCGCCTGCGCGCTGCAGATCGAGAACCAGGTCTCCGACGAGAAGCAGTGCGGCCACCAGGACGGCAAGGTGACGGTGCCGCACGAGGATTTCATCGCCAAGGTGCGCGCCTGCCGCTACGCCTTCCTCGAACTCGGCGTCGAGGACGGCATCATCGTCACCCGCACCGACAGCCTGGGGGCGGGGCTCACCAAGCAGATCGCGGTCAGCCACCAGCCCGGCGATCTCGGCGACCAGTACAACAGCTTCCTCGATTGCGAGGAAGTCGCCCCGGGCGACCTGCGCAACGGCGACGTGCTGCTGAACCGCGACGGCAAGACGCTGCGGCCGAAGCGCCTGGCGAGCAACCTGTACCAGTTCCGTCCCGGCACCGGCGCCGATCGCTGCGTGATGGACTCGATCGCCTCGCTGCAGAACGGCGCCGATCTGCTCTGGATCGAGACCGAGAAGCCGCATATCGAGCAGATCGCCGGCATGATGGACAGGATCCGCGCGGTGGTGCCGAACGCGAAGCTGGTCTACAACAACTCGCCCTCCTTCAACTGGACGCTGAACTTCCGTCAGCAGGTCTACGATTCCTGGAAGGAGGCAGGCCAGGACGTCTCGGCGTACGACCGCGCCAGGCTGATGGACGCGGCGTATGACGACACCGCGCTGTCGGCGGAGGCGGACGAGAAGATCCGCACCTTCCAGGCCGATGCCTCAAGGCGCGCCGGCATCTTCCATCACCTGATCACGCTGCCGACCTACCACACCGCGGCGCTGTCCACCGACACCCTCTCGCGCGAGTATTTCGGCGAGCAGGGCATGCTGGGCTATGTCAGGAACGTGCAGCGCCAGGAGATCCGCCAGGGCATCGCCTGCGTGCGACACCAGAACATGTCCGGCTCCGACATCGGCGACGACCACAAGGAGTATTTCGCCGGCGAGGCGGCGCTGAAGGCCGGCGGCGCGCACAACACGATGAACCAGTTCGCCTGACGAGTCCGGAGGGCGTGAGGCCAGCGGCGCGGGATCGCGTCTCCGGCCCCCGCCCTCATGCCGGCACGGGCGCTCTGGCCGGCTCCTTCGACGATTCCGGTCGATAGCGCAGGGCGTCGAGCAGCACCGCGAAGGCCGGCGTGTGCTGGCGTCGGTGTGGATAGTAGAGGTGGTAGCCGGGCACCGGAGGGCACCAGTCCGCGAGCACCCGGACCAGCCGACCGGCCGCAACGTCCGACGCCACCATGTCGTCCGGGAGGAAGGCCAGGCCACGTCCTGCGAGCGCCATGTCGTGCGCGAGCGAGATGGTGTTGAAGACCAACTCCCCCTCCGGCCGGACGCGCAACGCATGGCCGTCCTTGACGAAGGGCCAGCCATAGAGGCCGCCCGAGGTCGGCAGCCTCAGCGCGATGCAGACATGCCTGGTCAGATCGTGCGGCGTATGCGGGCGGCCATGGATGCCGAAATAAGCCGGCGAGCCGACGACCGCCTGGTGAAAGTCCGGGCCGATGCGAAGGGCGATCATCCCCTGCCCCACCTGTTCGCCGAGGCGTACGCCGGCGTCATACCGGTCGGCGGCGATGTCCGTCAGACCATAGTCGTTGGCGATCTCGATCTTGATATCCGGGTAGTCGGCCAGCAGACGGATCAAGGCCGGCGCAAGGATGGTGGTCGAGGCATGCTCCACCGAGGTGACCCGGATGCTGCCGGCCGGTTTGTCCCGCAGCGCGGTCAGGGCCGCCAGCCCCGACTGTATGCCTTCGAGGTGGGGTCCGACCGTTTCCAGCAGCCGCTCGCCCGCTTCGGTGGGCGAGACACTGCGCGTGGTACGGGTCAGGAGCCGCAGGCCGATCCGGGCTTCCAGGCCGGATATGATCGCGCTCAGGGAGGGCTGCGACATGCCGAGTTGTGCCGCGGCACGCGTGAAGCTGCGTTCGCGGGCGACCGTCGCGAAGGCCGTCAGATCGTTGAGATTGTCACGCGCCATTCATAGGTCTGGGCTATTACTGTCAGCAAATACTAGCCCGTAATCAGATAGATCGCCAGGGACCAGATTGATCGACGAACGGCGGTTCCGGCCAGCGCACGCTGACCGGCAGGTCGCCGGCCCCACGTCGAAAGGAATCACACGAATGGACAAGCGCAGATTGGGAGCCCTCGAGGTCTCGGCGCTCGGCGCAGGCTGCATGAGCATCAGCGCCAATTACGGCCCGGCGGCCGACAAGGCCAAGGGCATCCAGCTCCTGCGTACGGCGCATGAGATGGGCGTCAGCTTCTTCGACACGGCAGAAATATACGGTCCGTATACGAACGAAGAGCTGGTCGGCGAGGCCCTGGCCCCGATCCGCGACCAGGTGGCGATCGCCAGCAAGTTCGGCTTCGACATCGAGGGCGGCACTGGCGGGCTGGACAGCCGACCCGCGCACATCAAGTCGGCGGTGGAACGATCACTGCGGCGGCTGCGCACCGACCGTATCGACCTGTACTACCAGCACCGTGTCGATCCCGCAGTGCCGATCGAGGAGGTGGCCGGTGCCGTCAAGGATCTCATCGCCGAGGGCAAGGTTCTGCATTTCGGCCTGTCGGAGGCGAGCGTGAACACGATCGAGCGCGCCCATGCGGTGCAGCCCGTCGCCGCCATCCAGAGCGAATACTCGTTCATGGAGAGAAGCCCCGAGCGCGACGGCGTGCTGCAGCTTTGCGAGACCCTCGGGATCGGCTTCGTGCCCTGGGGCCCGATCGGCATGGGATACCTGACCGGCACACTCACCCCGTCCACGGTTTTCGACGCGCAGAAGGACCTCCGCTCCGGCTTCGATCGCTTCGCGCCGGCCGCGCTGGCCGAAAACCAGCCGGTGCTGGACGTGTTGGAAGCGTTCGCCAGAGCCAAGAACACCACCCGTCCGGCCCTCGCCATCGCCTGGCTGCTGGCGCAAAAGCCGTTCATTGTCCCGATCCCCGGCACCCGCGACCCCGTGCACCTTGCCGAGAACCTGACCGCGACGACGGTGAAGCTCACGCCGGCCGAACTGGCGGAGATGGATGCCCGCTTTCGCATGCTGGCGGTCCATGGCGGACGCATGAATGCCGACCAGATGAAGGTGGTGGAGTAGGCCCTGCGCGCCTGAACTCCGGCGGCGTCGCGGCGTTCGGTCAGCCACAGACCGGAGACGCCTCATGGATTGCCGCCTCGACAAGCAGATCGCGATCGTCACCGGCGCCAGTTCCGGGATCGGCCTCGCGGTTGCGCGCGGCCTGGCGGCGTCCGGTGCCGCGGTGGCGGTGAACTACAACAGCCATGCCGAGCCGGCCGAGGCGCTGGCGCGCGAGATCGAGGCCGCCGGCGGACGCGCGTTCGCGATCGGCGCCGACGTGTCGAAGGAAGACGACGTCGCGCGCATGTTCGCGGAGACGCTGTCGCGCTGGGGCGCGATCGACATCGTGGTCGCCAATTCCGGCATGCAGAAGGACGCGCCGTCGGCGGCAATGAGCCTGGCGGACTGGAACAAGGTGATCGAGGTCAACCTGACCGGCCAGTTCCTGACCGCGCGCGCGGCGATCCGCCAGTTCGAGGCGCAGGGCGACCGCGGCGTGTCGAAGGCGATCGGCAAGATCGTGCACATGAGTTCGGTCCATGACGTCATCCCATGGGCCGGGCACGTGAACTACGCCGCCAGCAAGGGCGGCATCGCCATGATGATGAAGACGCTGGCGCAGGAAGTGGCGCCGAGGCGCATCCGCGTGAACGCGATCTCGCCGGGCGCCATCGCCACCAACATTAACAAGGACGCCACCGAGGGCGAGGCGGCGAAGGCGCTGCTGAAGCTGATCCCCTACAAGCGCATCGGCGTCGCCGACGACATCGCCAACACGGCGGTGTTCCTGGCGTCCGACATGGCGGACTACATCACCGGCGCCACGCTCTATGTCGATGGCGGGATGACCCTGTATCCGGGGTTCGAGGATAACGGCTGATCGGCAGCGGGCGGCCCTGGTCCAGGCGGGCCGCCGCCGCCACATTGCGGTCATGTCGATCACGCTGCCGGAGAACCAGCGCGCGATCCGGCGCGCGGCGATGCATCTCTGCACGCTGCTCGGCTGGGTGGCGCTGCACGAGATGGGACTGCCGAACGGGCGGCGCGCCGACATCATGGCGCTGCGGCCGGATGGCGGCTTCGTCTGCATCGAGGTGAAGTCCGGGCCGCGCGACTTCCTGACCGACGACAAATGGCCGGAGTACCGCGCCTGGTGCGACGCGCTGTATTTCGCAGTCGACGACGCGTTTCCGCTGGCGCTGCTGCCGGGCGATGTCGGGATCATGGTCGCCGGCATCGAGCGCTTCGTCCTGGCGGGCGGCGCGGCGGGCAGGCTCGTCGTCGAGGCGGCATCGCTGCTGCGCGAGGCGCCGACGCACCGGCTGGCCCCGGCCGCCAGGCGCGGGCTGATGCAGCGTTTCGCCACCCTGGCCGCGGCCCGTCTGGCGGCGCTGGAGGATCCGGCCAGCGCCAGCGCGATCCGCGCCGCCCTCAAAGTCGAATGACCCGCATGGCAAGGCCGGCCCGGCCGTGCTTGTCTCCCCGCCATGATGACCGCCCCGCCCGCCGCCCTCCGCACCCGTTTCGAAGCCATGCAGACCATCGCCGCGGAGGCGGCGGCGCTCGCCATGCGCATGCGCGCGCCCGCCGGCGGCCCGATCGCCACCCGCAAGGGCGCGCAGGACTGGCTCACCGAGGCCGACGGCGCGGTCGAGGCGCTGATCGCCGCCCGAATCGCCGAGCGCTTCCCGCAGGACGGGTTCCAGGGCGAGGAGACCGGGGAGACCCGCAAGGGCGCGCTGCGCTGGGTGGTCGACCCGATCGACGGCACCTCGAACTTCGCCCGCGGCCGCGAGCGCTGGTGCGTCTCGCTGGCCCTGCTCGACGAGGGGGTGCCGGTGGCCGGGATCCTGGTGGCGCCGGCGCTGGGCGAGACCTTCCTGGCGATGCGCGGCGAGGGGGCGACGCTGAACGGCCAGCCGATCGCCGCCGCGACGCTGGACGACCCGGCGCAGGCGATGGTCGAGATCGGCTGGGGCCCGAAGGTCGCCCGGCAGGCCTATCTGACGGTCTCGGACCGGGTGATGGCGCTGGGGGCCGCGCCGCGCTGCGGCGGCTCCGGCGCGCTGGCGCTGGCCGACGTCGCCTGCGGCCGCATCGACGCCTATATCGAGCTGTCGATCAACCTGTGGGACGTGGCGGCGGCGCTGGTGCTGCTGGCGGAGAGCGGCGCGGTGACGTCGCCGTTCCTGCAGGATGGCGGCATGGACGGGCCGGCGCCGATCCTGGCGGTGGCGCCGCTGCTCGCCGGTCCGCTCAGCGTCGCCGCCGGGATCCGTCTCGCCGACTGAAAGCGATGTGCTTGCATGAAGCACGTCGCGCAGGCCATTGTTTCGGCACAGTTCGCGCGCATGCCGGCGTGCCAGTCAGAGGAAACCCCCATGCGCTCGTCCTTCGCCCGTCCGGCCCGGCGGCTCACGGCAGCCCTGTTCGCCTGCACCCTGCTGTCCGGCTGCGACTCCTCCGGCATGGCGCAGGGCGAGCACCAGCAGCAGCAGCAGGAGCTGGTGGATCGCGCCACCCTGACCGCGCAGGACGTGCTGGCCTGGAAGCAGAATGGCGGCGAGGCGCAGCGTTTCCTGTCCCGCGCCAAGGGGGTGATGATCTGCCCCAGCGTGTTCCGGATGGGCTTCCTGTTCGGCGGCTCCGGCGGCGGCTGCGCCCTGCTGGCGCGCGACGGCAACGGCTCCTGGTCGGCGCCGGCCTTCTACTCGATCGGCTCCGGCAGCTTCGGCCTGCAGGCCGGGGTGCAGGATGCCGAGCTGATGCTGTTCATCATGACCCGCAAGGGCCTGACCGCGGTGATGGACAGCCAGTTCAAGCTCGGCGCCGACGCCTCGGTGGCGTTCGCGACCCTGGGTGCCGGCATGGAAGGCTCGACCACGGCGGCGCTGCGCGCGGACATCGTCGCGGTGGAGAAGACCAAGGGCCTGTTCGCCGGCATCGCCCTGCAGGGCAGCATCATGAGTTCCGACAGCAGCGGCGACCGCGCCTATTACGGCCAGCCGGTCGGCCCGGAGGACATCCTGGTGGCGATGCGGGTCAACAATCCCGGCGCCGATCCGCTGCGTTCGGCGCTGATGCGGTTCGGCGCCACGGTCGCCCCGGCCGCGACCGACCAGATGCCCGGACCGCCGCCCGGCCGCTACGGCGCCGCCGAGCCCTCCTACGCCAACGGCCCGATGCAGCTGGCGCCGACCGGCCAGGTCACGCAGCAATCGTTGCCGCCGCCGCGCTGAGGCGGCGCCGGCCGCGGCGCGGCCCCTAGTGTTCCCGGAGGTAGTGGAACACGTCCTCCTGGTCCGAATACCGTCCCTGCAGCACCATCTTGCCGTCGATGACGGACAGGTCGGTGAACCGCGTCGTCACCTGCCCGGCGCGCGAGAGCAGCAGCAGGTCGGGACCGTCCATTCTCCATTCATATTCGTTGTCGTTGACATAGCCGCCGATCCGGCCGCTCGGCCTGAGCAGGAAGCTCTCGGCATAGTCGCCGTTGCGGCTGCTGCCGAAGGTCCAGTCGCGGACGATGAGATCGGACTCCAGTTCGGTGAATTCCCGCAGATACAGCAGGCGTCTGACGGAATCGAAGGTCAGGAACCGGCTGAAGAACGGGTTGGTAAAGCCGGTATGGTCGACCACCTGCTCGATGGCGGTGCGGCTGGAGGCTTCGAGGTGCAGGAAGCGCGCCGCGCCGGCCCGGTAGCGGTCGATCAGTTCGCTGCCCACCACCAGCGCCGGGATGCCGCCGGCGCTCGAGACCCCGAACAGCGTGTTCACATAGCGGTTGAAGCGCTGGCCGTATTTCTCGCCCGCAGCCAGATCGTCATGGAACTTGTCGATGCCGAGCAGGGCTTCCAGCTGATACAGGCCGCCGCCGCCGACCGGCCGGGTGTGAACAATCGGGCAGGAATCGAGGATGTACGCGACCTCCCGCATCTCCCACAGCAGATGCTGCCAGTAGCGCTCGATGCCGTAGATCGGATAGGCGGCGAACTGGTCGAGCGACTGGCGCAGGAACGCCCGGCTCATCATCGGCGCCATGCACTCGACGAAATCGGTCCCGCGCACCACCAGCGCGTCGTTCTGGATCATCACCGGATGGGTGTAGTAGCTCTCCGGGCTGAGCGAGGGCGCGCACAGCACCGGCCTGATGCGCTCGACGAAATCGAGCATCCCCAGCAGCGTCTCGTAACCGACGAACAGGTCGTCCTCGAGCAGCCAGAAATAATCGTAGCGCTCCAGGATCTCCGGATTCTGCAGGAAGAAGTCGCGGATGCCGGTATATTTGGTGCCGCGGATCGCGGCGGAATAGGTCGGGCCGTCGGCGGAGAAGTCGGCATCGTCGAAATACACGAACGCGGTGTCGTAGAGCGCGCGCGCGCGCACGATCCATGATTTGTGCAGCGATCCGGTGCCACACCGCAACACGATCAGCGCACGCATGACTTAACCCTCGAAGCGACCCGTCTCGCCGCGCCGACCTTGGCATGATCGGCCGTCCGATCCAAGAACGGCCGCCGCCTACGGGCTGCCGTTCTGCGCGATGCTGCCCTTGACCGTCAGGTTGCCGTTCTGGTCGAGCGACATCAGCCGGGTGGACTGGGTTCCGATCACCACCTTGCCGGCGATCTCCTGGATCCAGAGCTGGCCGGTGGCATCGAGATAGATCTTGTTGCCGGCATTGAGCACCAGCGGCGCGGTGGTCGCGCTCATCACCGGCAGCAGCGACGCGTTGCCCCAGTCGCTCTGGGTGGCGGTGATGATCGGCAGCGGCGCCGGCAGGTAGCCGCTCCCCGGCGTCGTCGTCACCGCGGCGACGCCGTAGCCGATCTGCAGCGCGGCGTTGGCGCCGGCGCCGCTGGTGGTGGCCTTGTGGAACGTCCCGCCCGCCAGCGCGGTCTGCGTCCCGCCGCTGGCGAGCGCCACCGGCATCATGATGCCGCCCTGGGGCGATGCCGCGGTGACCTTGAAACTGGCGGCGGTGCCGGTATCGCCGGCGACGGTCACGGTGTCGCCCACCGCATAGCCGGAGCCGGTCGCCGCGAAGCGGAAATCGTACGGCAGCAGCGTCTTGTTGTCGGCGCTGCTGCTCCAGATCACGAACAGCATGCCGCCGCTGCCGCTGCCGCCGCTCAGGGCAGCGATCGGGTAGGCGCCGGCCGCGTTGGACGCGATGTCGGTCACCGCCCCGTTGCCGGTCAGCGACAGGCCGGTGATCGCGCCGGCGGCGTCGACCGAGGTGACCTGGTAGCTGGGCGAGGTTCCTGTCAGGCCCGACAGGGTCACGCTGTCGCCCTTGGCGTAGTTCTGCCCGGTGCTGCCGAAATTGAGCACGCTGTTGGCGCTCAGCGACGTGACCTGCACCGTGGCGGTGGTGCCGGTCATCGGCGGCGCCTGCACCGTGAAGCCCGGCCAGGTGGCGTAGGTGCCGGGGAAATCGATTTTGGCGCCGGCCAGCCCGGCGGTCTGCGCGCTGATCGAGCCGCCCGTGGTCAGGCTGAGGGCGCTGGCGTTGCCGGACCCGTCCACCCCCATGCCGGGCAGCGCGAGCGAGCCGCCGGTGAAGCCGACCGGGCGCAGATCCATGCCGTAGCGCGCCACCGCCGCGATGCTGGGCTGGCCGCCGACGGAGCGGTTCAGCGCCCCGAACATGGTCATCGTCGGGTTGAGCACCCAGTCGCCGGTTTCCTTGCCGAGGCAGAAGCCGCAGCGATAGGCGCCGCCATTCAGCTCGTAGCCGATATTGGTGAACAGGCCCGGGTAGCCGTTGCCCCAGGCGAGGTTGTTGGCCGGCGACAAATCGACCACCGACAGGCCGATATTCTCGCCCACGCCGACATTCGGCTCGTAGGCGGTGTTGATCTCGCGGCCGTAGCTGAGGAACAGCCCGTTGGCGCCGTTATTGACGCGGTTGTAGTCCCACCCGGTCTCGTTGGTGCCAGAGGTGGTGTCGCCGATGGCGGCCGGCCAGCCGAACCCCGCCGGGTTGGGCAGCGGCGCCAGCACCTGGGTCTGCGCGAACACGCCCTCCCAGGCGCTCGCGATCGTCGGTGTCTTGCCGTAGATGATGGTGCCGGCGATCGCCTCGCGGTTGCCGGTCGCCTGGGTGCTCACATTGTCATAGACGTTGAGCATGGTGAAACCGATCGGGGTGTTCTCCTTCAGCCCGTCGCCCGCCCACAGATGATACAGGTCGCCGGCGCTCGAATGCCCGTACAGGTAGGGCTGGGCGTAGATCGCGCTGTTCGACGCCGAGGCCGAACCCTCGAAATCATGCGCGCCGTAGGCGCCGTTCCAGAAGAAGATGCTGCCGGATCCGCTGCCGTTGCCGATATTGACCTGCGGCACCGCCAGCGGGCCGGTCATCGGCTTGCTGCCGTCGGTCGCCATCGCCAGCGCCGCCGAGGTGGCCGCCGCCGAGACCTGCGACGAGAGCTGCTGGCCGGTCAGGCCGTTGCCGAGCAGCAGCGCGCTGCCGTCCCCGGTGATTTTGGAGAAGCTGGCGGTGCCGTCGGGCGTGATCGAATAGGCGGGCGCGGTGCCGCGGCTGGCCGGCGCGGCGATGCCGCCCTGGCGCGACAGGATCGGCTGCGCCCGGGCGGGCGAGCCCCAGCCGGCCACGGCGATCGCCAACAGAACACGCTTCATGGGCGACGGCCCCCCTGAGTGACGGGCGAAGCCTAATCGTCCCTAGCGCCGAACGGGACCGAATTCGCCGGGCCGGTCAGGCGGCCATGCCGCCGCGCAGCAGATCGTGCATGTGCACCAGCCCCACCGGCCGGCCGGCCTCGAGCACGAACATCGAGGTGATCCTGGCGGCATTCATCCGTGCCAGCACCTGCATCGCCAGCGCGTCGCCGTCGGTGGTCTGCGGCCTGGCGCCCATCGCCTGCAGGATCGGCCGGTCGCGGAAATCGTCCTGGAAGGCGCGCCGCACGTCGCCATCGGTCAGCACGCCGACCAGCCTGCCATCGGCATCGACGATGCCGGCGATGCCGAAGCGCTTGGAGGTCATCTCGACGATCCCCTCGGACAGGCTGGCGGTGATCGGCACCAGCGGCATCTCGTCGCCGCCATGCATCAGCCGCCTGACCTGGGTCAGGCGCGAGCCCAGCTTGCCGCCAGGATGGAAGCGGTTGAAATCCTTGGCGGTGAACCCGCGGCGCTCCAGCAGCAGGATCGCCAGCGCATCGCCGGCGGCAAGCTGCATCACCGTCGAGGTGGTCGGCGCCAGGCCGTTCGGACAGGCCTCGATGGCATCGGGCAGGAACAGGCCGAGATCGGCGGCGCGGCCGAGCGCGCTGTCCGGCCGGGCGGTGATGGCGAGCAGCGGCAGGCCGAAGCGGCGCGTGTATTCGACGATGTCAGCCAGCTCGGTGGTCTCGCCGGACCAGGACAGCGCCAGCACCACGTCGGTCTCGCGCAGCACCCCCAGATCGCCGTGGCTGGCCTCGGCAGGATGCAGGAAATGGCTGGGGGTGCCGGTGGAGGCCAGGGTCGCGGCCAGCTTCTTGCCGACATGGCCGGACTTGCCCATGCCGGTCACCACCACGTTGCCGCCGGCCCATTCGATCAGGTCGGCGGCGCGGGCGAACGCCTGCGCCAGCCCCTGGTCCAGCGAGGCCGCCAGCGCGTCGAGCCCGTCGCGCTCCAGACCCAGCGTGCGCGCCACGCTCTCGCGCGCGATCGCCACCGATCGCGGGTCGGCGGTGGTCATGCGCCGCCCTCCAGCAGCCGCCGGGCGCGCGCGAGGTCGGCCGGCGTGTCCACCCCCAGCGGCACGTCGTCGACCAGCACCGCATCGATGCGCATGCCGGCCTCGAGCGCGCGCAGCTGTTCGAGCCGCTCGCGCTGCTCCAGCGGCGATGGCGGCAGGGCGACGAACCGCTCCAGCGCCTCGCGGCGCCAGACATACAGGCCGATATGGTGCAGCAGCGGCCCGTCGCCCCAGGGGGCGGCGGCGCGGGTGAAATACAGCGCGCGGAAGCGGCCAGGCGCCAGGGCGCTGCCGACCAGCTTGACCACGCTGTCGCTCCGCGCCTCCGCCATGTCGCGGATCGGCGCCACCGCGGTGGCGAGATCGACCGCCGGCTCGTCGAGCAGGCGGGCCGCCAGACGGCTGACCGAGGGCGCCACGCTCGGCAGATCGCCCTGGAAATTGAGGATCACGTCGTGGCGGCGGCCGGGATCGAGCACGCCCAGCGCCTCGGCGATCCGGTCGCTGCCGGAGGCATGGTCGGCGCGCGTCAGCAGCGCCTGGCCGCCGGCGCGCTGCACCGCCTCGGCGATCGAGGGGTGATCGGCGGCCACCACCACCGGGCCCAGCCCGGTCTCCATCGCCCGGCGCCAGACATGCACGATCATCGGCTCGCCGGCGATCGGCGCCAGCGGCTTGTTCGGCAGCCGGGTCGAGCCCAGGCGCGACGGGATGAGGACGATCGGGTCCATGCGCGCGACCGCCCCGGGCTCAGCCGGCCTTGGTCAGACGGTCGTAGCGGATCAGGTCGGCGACCAGCGGCTCGAAATCGCGCAGCGCGATCATGTTCGGCCCGTCGGACGGCGCGTGGTCCGGGTCGGGATGGGTCTCGATGAACAGCCCGGCGACGCCGACCGCGACCGCCGCCCTGGCCAGCACCGGGACGAAGGCGCGCTGGCCGCCGGAGCTGTCGCCCTGGCCGCCCGGCTGCTGCACCGAATGGGTGGCGTCGAAGATCACCGGGGCGCCGAACCCCGCCATCACCGGCAGCCCGCGGAAATCCGACACCAGCGTGTTGTAGCCGAACGAGGTGCCGCGCTCGGTGGCCATGACGTTCGCATTGCCGGCCGCGGTCACCTTGGCGATCACGTTGCGCATGTCCCAGGGGGCGAGGAACTGGCCCTTCTTGACGTTGACGACCCGTCCGGTCCGGGCGGCGGCGATCAGCAGATCGGTCTGGCGGCACAGGAAGGCCGGGATCTGCAGCACGTCCACCACCTCGGCGACCGGCCGGCAATGCTCGCGCTCGTGCACGTCGGTCAGCACCGGCAGCGACAGCTCGGCGCGGATGTCGGCGAACACCTGCAGCGCCGCGTCGAGGCCGATGCCGCGCGCGCCGGACAGCGCGGTGCGGTTGGCCTTGTCGTAGGAACTCTTGAACACCAGGCCGATCCCCTGGCGCTGCGCGATGTCCCGCAGCGCGTGGGCGCATTCGAAGGCATGCGCCCGGCTCTCGAGCTGGCAGGGCCCGGCGATCAGCGACAGCGGCAGCGCGTTGCCGAACGATACCGAGCCTGCGCGGACCACCGGATTGGGGGCGAGGTGGGTCGACGAACTGGTCACGGCGGGCTCTCCGGTCGGCATTGCGCGGTCGTACAGCCTACACCCGGATGCGCGCGCCCGAAACGTGCCCGACCTCGGACCAGCTGCGACTGCCGCGCAGGAAGCGCTTCGGCGTGACACGGCGCGGCGCCAGCAGCACCCGCAGCACCGGCGCGTCCGCATCGGCGATCACGCGATGCATCAGCCCGGGACCGACGAGGGCGACATCGAGCGCGTCCAGCTCCAGGCTGTGCACCGACAGGCCGGCGGAGACGGCGAAACGCGCGGCCTCGTCGGCGCCTTCCCGGGTCCAGCGCGACAGGCCGGTCATGCCGAATTCCGGCAGGTCGTGGCTGTCGCGGACGCAGTCGAACCGCACCGCGCCGTTCGGGTTGCCCATGTAGAGCGCCAGGCATTCGGCCGGCGAAGGCAGATCCTCGATGCTCGATGCCTGCAGGTAGTCCTGGGTGCCGCTGACGAGATCGAACCTATAGGCGACCGGGTGGTCGTCCATCACCGCGCGCAGCAGCCGCACCACCTGCTCGCGGAACAGCAGCGCCGACATCACCGTCAGCGCGCTGGTGTGCTGGCTCTCATCCTCGGCGGCATCGAGGTTGCCGGCGATGCGGAACGCGGCCAGGTCGCGGGCATTGACGCCGTTCGGGGCCAGCGCGTTGTGCAGCACGACGTGGCCGTCGCGGATCAGGCTCTGCAACGCCGGCTGCAGGTCGGCCGGCGACGCGCCAACCGCGACCCGCCCGGACAGCAGCTGCGGCGCGTCGAGGCGGTCGATCCACAGGCCGCCCAGCACCGAGCGGTTGCGGCCGGCGCCGGGATAGCCCGACACCACGAGGTCGATCAGGTCGCGGTAGCCTTCGCCGATCTGCGGCATCGGCAGCAGCAGATCGACATCCTCCGGCTTGATGGTGACGAACGGGAGGTAGGTCGGCTCGATCGGCCGGTCGAACTTGATGTCGAAGCCGCATCGGCCGTCGCCGAAGCCGACCTGCTCCAGGTCGTTGCGGTAGGTGTCGGCCACGCATTCGCCGATCAACTCCTGGTGCAGGAACGCCCGCACCATCGGCCGCTGGTGATAGTTGGCGCCATACAGCCAGCCCACAGCGCCGTCGCTGTCGAGCCGGTCGACCGCACCACGTATCATCACGCCATTCATGCATCATCCCCGCGATCCGCGCGGGGTCGGTCCCGCAACGCCGGCCGAACGTTAGTCCCGAACAAATGGCTTTCTCAAGGCAGAACGGACGCATAGAGATCGAGGTGCGCGTCGAGCATCTGCCGTGCCGTCGGCGGCGGCCGCACCCCGGCGGTCAGCGCCGCCAGCAGGCCGGGCTCGGTGGCGAGACCGGCCAGCGCCTCCGCCAGACTTGCCGGACGGCTGACCTCGAAATGCAGCCCGTTCACGCCATGGACGATCTTCTCCGCCATGCCGCCGATGTTGGAGCAGATCACCGGCTTGCCGTTGGTGAACGCCTCCTGGATGACGACCGGCGAATTCTCCCACCAGGTCGACGGGATCACCATCGCATCGATGCGCTGCATCAGGGCGTTGACCTGGGCGTTGTCGTAGGCGCCGTGGAACACGACGTTCTCGCTCGCCTGCTCCAGCGCCTCGGTCACCACCTTCTGGAACTCGACCGGCTGGCTGGAATAATCGCCGTAGATGTCGATCTCGAGATTGTCGATGCCCATCACGGTCAGGCGGCGCGCGGCATCCATCAGCACGGTGATGCCCTTCAGAGGCGACATCTGCCCGAAGAAACCGATCCTGATCATGCGGCCCGGCACCGGCCTGCGCCGCCGCCCGTCGCCGGATGCCGGCTCGCGCCTTGTCGATGCGCTTACCGGCGCGAACATCGGCGCCGTCATGCGGGAGGCCGGCTGGGCGGCGACCGGCGCCGGCGCCGCGGCGTCGTCCCATCGCTCCGCGAACGGGCTGCCGGCGCGCTCGGGCGGCATGTTCTCCAGCACCGCGAGCTTGGCATCCGGCAGGCCCCAGTCCCGGAAACGCTGCGCCAGGAAGTGGCTCGGCGAGACGAACAGGTCGACATCCTCGAAGAACATCTGCAGGTAGCGCTTGCGCAGGAAGAAATCGCGCTGGCCGTACTGCGGAAAACAGGCGGCGCAGGCGGCGGTGCTTTCCTGTTCGCACAACCGGAAACTGCCGGTCTTCATCATCTGTCCGTGGTGGTTGCAGATGGCGAGATACTCGTGAAGGCTGAGCACGATCCTCGCCTGCGGCCAGCCACGGCGGATGGCGGCGAACATCTCGACCCCGAAGCGTACGAAATGGTGCGTATGTACGATGTCGGGCTTCAGCTCCGCGACCAGCTCCTCGATCACCTTGGGGAACTGCGGGTCGGGATTGGCGAACTTGAAGTAATCGAACGGCGCGTTCGGATGATAGACGTAGTCGTCCGGCCCGTACGGCTGGGTCAGGGTGGCGCCGAGCCGCGCCTCGCTCTTCGGGCTCGAGCAGCCGAGCAGCCAGGTCTGGGCGCCGCGCGCCTTGAGTTCGCGGAACAGGGTGAAGGCGGAAATCTCCGCGCCGCCCCTGGTCAGTTTGGGATGGGAATGCGTCATCACCAGCACGCGCGGCAGCCGCCGGTCGTGCCCTGGCTCCGAGCCTGGCCGCGTTTCCGGCCGCCAGATCGTCTCGGCATCGCTCATGACAGGGTCTCGGCAGGCTGCGGCAGGTCGGGGGCGATCCACGGATCGGTGCGGCGGGTCCAGCGGTTCTGGAAGCGCCAGGCATTGTAGAGCGTCAGGTTCAGCCGCCACGAGGATTGCTGGCCGCCCTGCGACTGGCGCTCGAGATGATACAGCCGCGCCCGGCGATCGACCACGCACACCCGCCCGAGCGCCTGCGCCTTGCGGCACAGATCGACATCCTCGAAATCGCCGATCACATAGCCCTCGTCGAGACCGCCGACCTGGCGCGCCAGCGCGGCCGGCATCAGCAGGCAGGCCCCGGTGATCGCCTCGACCTCCTCGACGACATCGTTATCGACCGGGAACCGGCCCTTGCGCGGATGCAGGCTGAAGGTCCAGCCGGCGAATTCCGGCAGGATCTCGTAGGCGCAGCCCTCGTGCTGCACGGATTCGTCCTCGAACAGCAGCAGCGCGCCGACCACGCCGACCTCCGGCCGCGCGGCGGCGGTCTCCACCATCCTGTCGAGCCAGTCTGCGGTCTTCGGGAACACGTCGGAATTCAGGAAACACACATAGTCGCCACGGGCGAGACGCAGGCCGACATTGTTGGCCGGCGCGTAGCCGACATTGGCGTCGAGCGCCACCAGCCGGAACGGGAACTGGAACCGCGCCAGGCACGAGGTCGCCAGCGCCTCGGTGGCGCGCAGCAGCGTCGGATCGTCGAGCACGTAGATGATCTCGTGTTCGCGGCTCAGCGTGCGCGAGAAGAACGCAAGCTGCAGCTCCATGAAATCGATCCTGCCGTAGAGCGGCACGATGATCGAGCAGACCGGCCGCTGCGGCGCGACGCCGAACGCCATCTCGTTGAACCCGACAGGGGTCTGCAGCCGGAACGCGTTCATCGCCGAGACCGCCGGTCCCAGCACGTTGTCGTAGGCATGTTCCAGCGCCGCATAGCGCAGTTCGAGATGCCCGAGCGTGTCCTTGATGGTGTCGATGCCGGCGCTGCGGATGTGCGGCACCCGCTTGAAGCCGATCTGGCCGCTGCGGTTCTGAACCTCGAAATAGACCGTCTCGCCGGCCCGGTACAGACTGCCGACATAGGCCAGGAAGCCGCACAGGTCGGTCAGGCCGCCGAACTGCTTGGAGAAGCCCTCGCGCACGTCGGGACGCGCGATCGCGATCCAGTGCGCCGGGTCCAGCGGCTGGCTGGCGGCGCCGCAGCGCAGCCGGATCGAGGCGATGGTCTTGAACGGGTCGATCATCCAGCCGCGCAGCAGCAGCCCGCCCGGCCCGGCGGCGCTGGGGCAGAGCGACGCGGAGTCCAGTTCGAGGAACACCGGCGGCTGCAGGGCGTCGAGCGTGTCCTGCCCGGAGAAGGTCGGCCGGTTCAGCAGCCGCAGCATCCGCGCGCGTCGGCCGGAGCGCATCGCCGCCGTCACCAGCGCCTTCGCCCGCTTGATCCCGTCGGCCTCGGCGAGATGCTCCAGCGGCTCCGACGGCGTCAGGCGGAACGCCTGCTGGTCCCGCGACAGGATCGCATCCTGGAAGCCGTCCGGGCGCACCGCGCGGCCCGGCACGAACAGGACCATGCCGTAGCCGATCTTGCGCACGTCGGCGCGCGGGAAGGCGATGGCGATCGCCTCGGCCTCGACGGTCTTGTCGCCGAACTCCAGCAGGCAGCGCGGCGGCGCGTCCTGGTCGTCCCAGCTCAGATCGATCCAGCCGCCGAGGATCCAGCCATCGAGGCTCGCCGCGTAGCACAGGAAGTCGATGCAGCCCTGATTCGAACCGATCCCAGGTTGCATCAACGCTATGTCCCCAAAGCCTCTCTACCCGGCAGGATACCAAACCACCCGGCGGTTTGAAACCGGCCGGCGTGGCCCTCACCGCGCCGGCGCGCGGTCCAGCAGCGTCCGGTAGAGCGCCAGATGCGCGTCGAGCGGCCCGTCGGCGTCCCATCTCGAGCGCGCGGTCCGGCCCAGGGCCGCGACCTGCGCCGGATCGGCGGCGAGCCTGGCCAGCATGTCGGCCAGCGCCCGCGGACTGCCGACCCGGAAGTGCGCCCCGGTCTCGCCCGGCGTCACCTTCTCCGCCATGCCACCGATGTCGGAGCAGAGCACGGCGCGGCCGTTGCGGAACGCCTCCTGGATCACCACCGGCGAGTTCTCCCACCAGATCGACGGCACCACCACCAGATCGACGCCCTGCATCAGCGCGCCGACCTCGGCATTGTCGTAGGCGCCGTGGAAGGCGACGTTGCTGCCGGCGGCGGCGATCCGTTCGAGGAACGCGGTCTGGAACGCGACCGGCTGGTTGGTGTGGTCGCCATGGATCGTCAGCGCGATGTCGCTTCGGCCATCCTGCTCGAGCAGCGCCGCGGCGGCGAGCAGCACCGAGATCCCCTTCAGTTCGGAGATCTGGCCGAAGAAGCCGACCCGCAGGGCGCCGCCGTCGCCGGACGGCGCCGCGACCGGAGCGGCGGGCGTCGTCCTGGGCACGTTCTCGATCACGCTGATCCTGTCCTCGGGCAGGCCCCACGCGACGTAGCGCGCGGCCAGGAACCGGCTCGGCGCGATGAAATGATCGACATAGGCGAGGAACCGGTCGGCATAGAGCCGGCGCAGGAAGAACTCCGCCGGCGTCGCTTCCGGGAAGCAGCGCGTGCAGGCCACGGGATCGGCCTGGTGGCACAGCGCCCCGGACGGCCGGGTCACCATCTGCCCCTGCTGGTGGCAGATCGCCAGGAACTCGTGCAGCGTCAGCACCAGCCGCGCGTCGGGCAGCACGTCGCGGACATGGAAGAAGGTTTCCATGCCGAAATTGACGTAATGGTGGAAATGCACGACCTGCGGCGCGGCCGCCCGCAGCAGCGCCCTAAAGTCGCGCGGGAAGGCAGGGTCGCGGTTGGCGAAGCGGAACCCCTCGAAATCGCCGACGGTGTAGAGGAAATCATCGGCGGCGAACGGCTGGGTGATGGATTGCCCGGGCCGGAGATAGGCCTGCTGCCGGGTGCAGCCGAGATACGAGGCGGCCCAGCCCGGCGTCGCGCGCACCCGCTCGAACAGGCTGCGCGAGGCGATCTCCGAGCCGCCATGCTGCACCATCGGGTGGCTGTGCGACGCGATCAGCACGCTGGCGCCGGGCGCCGCCACGCCCTCGTCGCGCGGGGCGGGGCTGCTAGACATCGGCATCGGCCTCGGCATCCGTGGCGAGGCTCCGTCCCCAGCGTTGCTGATGCAGCCAGGCATTGTAGAGGGTGACGTTCATCCGCCACGGCTCCGCCGACGAGACCTGCGACTTGCGTTCCAGGTGGTAGAGCGACACGCCGTGATCGACGGCGCAGCCGACGCCGCGCGCACGGGCGCGCAGGCAGAGGTCGGAATCCTCGAAATCGCCGATCACGAAATCCTCGTCGAAACCGCCCAGCGCCTGCGCCAGCTCGCGGCTCATCACCATGCAGGCGCCGGTGATCACCGCCTCGGGCACCAGCCCGCTAGCGCGGGTCGGCCGCAGGCCCTTGCCGGGGTGGGTCGGGAACAGCCAGCCGCCGAACTCCGGCAGCGCCGCGTAGCCCATGCCCTGATGCTGGATGCTGCCATCCTCGAACAGCAGCACCGGCCCGACGATCCCGATCCCGGAGCCGGACTCCCGCGCCTGGTCGAGATCGGCCACCAGCCGGTCCAGCCAGTCCGGCTGGCGGCCGAACACGTCGGAATTGCAGAAGCACACCATGCGGCCGCGCGCCATGCCGAGCCCGACATTGCAGGCCGGGGCGAAGCCGAGATTCTCCTCCAGCAGCATCAGCCGGATCGGCACGCCGAAGCGCCTGAACAGCGTATCCGCCAGATGCAGCGCGCCGGCGGCCTGTTTCGGATCGTCGACGACGTAGATCAGCTCGTGCCTGTCGGCGAAACCGGCCGATCCGGCCAGCTCGGCGCCGGTCTGCGCCAGCAGGGCCAGCTGGACCTCCATGTAGTCGATCCGGCCGTAGAGCGGCACGATCACCGAACAGACCGGCTGCGCCGGCGCCTCGCCGAAACCGACCTCCCGCCCCTCGCGCGGCGCGGCCAGCCGGTCCGCGTTCAGCGATCGCAGCGTCGGGCCGAGCCGATCGAAGATCGGCGCCACCTGGTCGTAGCGCGGCGACAGGTTGGCCAGTGCGTTGCGGATCGCACCCAGCCCGTGCAGGCGCGACAGGCGGACGCCGAGATAGCCGACATCGCCATGCACGGTCTCGATCTCGACGAAACAGGGCTCGCCGGGCTCGATGCAGTCCGGCACCGGCAGGATGAAGCCGCAGCGGACCTGGCGACTGCGCAGCTGCTCGCCGTATTTGGCCAGCACGTCCGGACGGTCGAGCCGGATCGCCTGGTCGACCAGGATCGGTGTCGAGCGGCCGCCGCTGCGGAAGCGGATCGCGCGCACCGTCTGCGGCGCATGCATCAGCCACCCGTTCAACAGCATGTCGGTGTCGCCGGTGACGACCGCCTCGTCGATCCGGAACGCGACCTGGCCGTCCAGCCGATCGAGGGTGTCGCGCCCGTCATAGCCCGGCCGGTCGAGCACGGTGCGCAGCCGTTCCGAGCCGACGCCGCCCGGCGCCAGCCGCTGCGTGCGCAGGCGCTCCACCAGCTGCCGGTTCGAGGAAAGCTCGGTGCCCTGGGTGGTCTCCAGCCGGACCGCGCCGGACCCGCTGTCGATCTCGGCGAACAGCAGCCGGCCGAGCGGCTCGTCGGAGGCCGGCAGATGGATGGCGACGCCGCTGCCCAGCGAGCCGAGATCATCGCGCAGGATCCCGGCCACCAGCCCCTCGCCGCTCTGCACCCCGCGCTCGAACTGCAGGCGCACCTGGCGGTAGCCGGGCAGCAGATCGGTGGAGGCGACCGGGGCCCAGCCGCAGAGCAGGTGGCTGCCGGTGGTCTCGGCGTGACCGTGGATATCGACGCAGCCGCTCATCGCCGGAGCCCGGTCACCTTGGCGCTATCCCTCGTTGCCGTAGCCGTTCGGATGCGCGCGGCGCCAGGCCAGCGCGGTGCCGACGATCTCGTCCAGCTCGGTGTAGCGCGGCTGCCAGCCGGTCTCGGCCTGGATGCGGGCGGCGCTGGCGACCAGGATCGCCGGATCGCCGGGCCGGCGCGGCGCGATCCGCATCGGCACCGGGCGGCCGCTGACCCGTTCGACGCTGCGGATCACGTCGAGCACGGAATGGCCGGTGCCGCTGCCCAGATTGTAGGTGACGCTGCCATCGTCGAGCCGGCCGAGGGCGGCGAGATGCGCCTGCGCCAGGTCCGAGACATGCACGTAATCGCGGATGCAGGTGCCGTCGGCGGTCGGATAATCGTCGCCGAACACGACGATCTCCGGCCTGAAGCCCAGCGCGGCGTCGATCACCAGCGGGATCAGGTGCGTCTCCGGACGGTGATCCTCGCCGGAACGGCCGGCGGCGTCGGCGCCGGCGGCATTGAAGTAGCGCAGGCAGGCATAGCGCAGGCCGTGGATGCGATCGGCCCAGAGCAGGGCGCGCTCGATCATCAGCTTGCTCTCGCCGTACGGCGAGCCGGGATCGATCCTGGTCTGCTCGGTGATCGGGGTGGTGTCCGGGTTGCCGAACAGCGCCGCGGTGGAGGACAGGATGAACCGGCCGACCTGGTGCCGCACGCAGGCATCGATCAGGCCGATCCCCAGCCCGGCATTCTCCTGCAGATAGTAGAACGGCCGCTGCATGCTCTCGCCGACCAGCGACAGCGCCGCGAAATGCAGCACCCCGTCCCAGCCGCCCTCGCCCAGCGTCTGGTCGAGGGTCGCGGTGTCGGCGAGATCGGCCTCGATCAGCCGCACGCCGGAGGGCAGCGCCTCGCGATGGCCCTGGCGCAGATTGTCGTAGACGACGACCTCGTCGCCGCGATCGTGCAGCGCCCAGACCACGTTGCTGCCGACATAGCCCGCGCCTCCGGTGACGAGAAGTTTCAAGGCCGGCGGTCCTTCTGCGAGGATAGGTAATGCTAACAACACTCTATGGCGCAAGGCGGGCGATCGGTCGAGGCCGGCCCGATCACGTGGTCACGATGCCGGCGGTCACGTGCGACAGGCCGAGCAGGGTGATGGTGGCGCCGTCGGAGAGCGACAGCACGGTGCCGGACGCGGTCGAGACCTGGCTGTCGATCGCCGCCTGGCCGGCCCCGGCACCGTAGCCGTGCAGGGTGATCTGGTCCTTGCGCGGATCGAAGCCCGACAGCATCAGCGACGCGCCCGCCGACACGCCCTGGCTGAGGCTGATCAGCTCGCTGCCGGTGCCGTCCACCAGGGTGGCGTGGCTGGCGCCCCCCACCTGCACGGTCTGGGTGCCTGAACCGCCGACCAGCGTGGCGGCGCCGTTGCCGAGTTCGACATGCAGCATGCCCGACCCGCCGGTGATGCTCATGGCGCCGTCGCCGCCGAACACCGCTTCCGAGCCGGAGCCGGCCAGGATCATGGCGGCGGCGCCGCCGGCGAGCGAGGGCCCGTCGATGAACGAGCCGTCGGCGCCGACCACGGTATCGCCGGCGCTGGCGGCCAGGACCGAGCCCTGACCGGCGACGCCCTGCAGCAGCTGGCCGCCGCCGACCAGGGTGTCGTTGCCGCTTGCAGCCGAGAGCATGCCCGCGCCCTGCACGGTCTGGCTCGCGGTGGCGGTGCTCAACGACACCGGCTGGTACGCCGGCGCCGCCGAGACCGTGTCGTCGCCGGACACGGCGAGCGAAGCGGCGGCGGTCACGGTCCGGGTTGCGGCGCTGACGGTGAGCGCGGTCTGGCCCTGTATGGTGCCGGCGGCATCGGTGACGGACAGCGCCAGCGTGGCGCTGCCCGACGCGCCGGCGAGCGGGGTGTAGCGGATCGCCGACAGGCCGGAATCGATCTGCGCGGTGGTGCCGGACAGGGTCACGGTCGAGCCGTCCGCCGACACGCTGCCCAGGCCGCCGGTGATCGAAAGCGTTCCCGACCCGACGCTGCTCAGCGCCACGGTCGCGGTCTTGAGGGTGGCGGCATCGGTGGTGAAGAGCTGCACCTCGGTATAGGGCGCGATCGCCGCGCCGCCGACCGTCTCGTTGCTGTCCACTCCGGTCACGATCATGTCGACGGTGCGCCCGCCGGTGTTCTCCAGGCCGGATTCGGCGGTGCTGGGCGTCAGCGACAGGCCGGCGGCGTAGGCCGCCACCGCCGTCGCCAGCTCGTTGCCGGCGATGGTCGCGCTGGTCGGGCTGCCCAGCACCACGATCTGCGACGGCATCGCGCCGTCCGCCTGCAGCTGCGACAGCACCGACTTGGTCTCGTCGAGGAAGCTTGGATCCTGGTAGGCGCGCAGCGTCATCGTCGCCCGCAGACCGTTCTGGGTGGCCCATTTGATGTCGTCGACCAGGCTGGTCATGGCGCCGGCGCCGAGCGAGAGCAGGTCGCCGGGCGTGGTGTCGATGGCGATGCCGCCGCCATAGAGCGCGGCCAGACGCAGGCCGGCGGTGGCGTTGGAGCTGGCGATGTCGAGCACCGTCGACGGCGTCGAGACCACCGGCGCGACATTCAGCATGCCGAGCGAGCGGGCATTGTCGACGAAGCCCTCCCACGAGGCGAGATCGGTGATGGTGAAGCGGGTATCGAGCGACAGGTTGATGTTGGCTTCCGACGCCGGGAAGCCCTGCCCGCCGACATAGGTGGAAAAGCCGCGATCGGTCATCACCCCGGTATTCGGGCCCCAGCCTCCCCAGGCCTGGCTCGCCTGCACCGTGCTCGGCCCGGTGGCGACGATCGCGCTCGACCCGCTGACCACCACGCCGGCCGGCAGCGCGCTGCTCGACAGCGTGTTGGCGGCGCTGGTGGTCTGCGCCAGAATCTGCGACAGCATCGTCGCCGCCGAGCCGGATTGCGGGTTGGTGGCATAGACCGGCACCGTGGTGCTGGCGCCGGGCGCCAGCGCGTAATAGCCGTTGCTGTTGTCGGGCTCCCAGCTGGTGAAGCCGGCGGCGGTCGGGTCGTTGCCGATCTGGTACGTGCCGCTCGCGTTGCTCAGCACCGTGCCCTCGTAGAGGCTGACGGTGGCGGTGCCGGTATTGGTGAGCGTGACCGTGCCGGTCGCGACCTCGGTCGCCAGCACGCTGGGCGCCGAGCCGGTGATGGTGGTGCCGGCGATCCCGGACAGCACGGTGATCGCGTTGGTGGCCACGTTGCCACGGAAGCCAGCGGTCAGCGCCTCGACCGTCAGGGTGATGGTGCCGCCGGCCGGCACCACGAACACGCCCAGCGTGCCGTCGCCGGCGCTGCCAGGGATCCAGTTCGCGTTGGCGGTGTTGCTCTGCACCACCTGGAACTGGGTGCCGCCGGCGGTGGCGGCCAGCGTGCCCACCGGCACCAAGACCGCGCTGCCGCTCGTGTTGCTGACGGTGATGGTCTGCTGCGCCAGGCCGCTCGACTCGTTGAACGTGAACACGCCGGCGGCGACGCCGGACCAGGTCTGGCGCAGCGCCGGGGCGCTGCCGTTCACCACCGTGGAGACGATGCCCGTATAGTCGTCGGCGAGGCCGACCTTGCCGGTCGCCAGCAGCGGCGCCGCGACCGACTGCGCGGCGTAGCCGGACTCGGTCGCGTCGGTGGCGCCGACGAACACGGTGTCGGTGCCGGCGATGGCGAGCGTGACCACGCGGGTGGCGCCGTCGATGGACAAAGTCAGCGCCTCGGTGGCGCCGGCCGGCGCACCGGGCGCGACCGTGACCCCGAGGTCGCGCAGCGCGGTCTGGAGCTGCGCCGCGGTGCCGCTGTCGCTGAAGGTCAGCCCGTCGGCGGACACCGCGCCGCCGCCATGCGCGGCCAGATGCGCCAGGCCCTGCGGCAGCGAGACGCTGACGGAGAAGACGATCGTCGGATCGTAGGCGGCGCCGAACAGCAGGTTCTGGAACGGCAGGTTGGAGACGAACGGCGTCACCGAGGCGCTGGTCGGCACGTTGCTGGCGGCGGCGACGGTCGGCCCGACGAAGGTGATGGTGCTGGTCGCGGTGATGGTCTGCCGCACGCCGGTGATCGCCACCGTCTCGGTCTCGGTGCCGGCGGCGCCGACCGCGGGCACCAGCAGCAGGTTCCTGAGGAAGGCCTGCACGGTGGCGGCGACGCCGGTGAGGGTGAGGCTGGCGCCGTCCGCCGACAGGGTGGCGCCCTGCGTGTCCCAGAAGCCGGCCAGCGCCGGATTGGACAGGGTCACGGTCGCGGTCAGCGTCTGGTAGGCGGCGGCGGCGGTCAGGGTCAGGGCCTGGGTCGGCAGCGCCGGACCGTCGGCCAGCAGCGATGCCGCGACCCCCGACAGGCTCAGGCTGTTGTCGACGGTGAGCGCGGTGAAGCCGTTGATCGCGCCGGCCTGGTCGACCACCGAGACCACCAGCGGCACGATGCCGAGCGCGCCGGGCGCGGCGGTGAAGGTCAGGCCCTGCAGCGCCTGGGTCAGGGCCGCCATGGTGCCGGAAAACACCAGCCGGGTGCCGTCTGCCGAGACGGTGCCGAGCCCTGCGGCGGCGGCCAGCGTGCCGAGCCCGGCATTCGCCACGCTCACCACCAGCGTGGCGGTGGCGCTGCGCGACTCGCCGAACAGCTGCGCGTCGGCATAGGGGTGCATCGGCCCGGCGCCGCTCGCGAGCACCGCCGGACCGACGCCGGTCATCAGGTCGTCGGGGCGGCTGCCGCCGCTGTTGCGGGTCTCGAGCCCGCTCTCGGAATTGGACGGGGTCAGGGTCAGGCTGGAGAGGTAGTTGGCGACGTTGTTCAGCGAATTCGGATCGGTGGTGGTGTAGAGCGGGCTGCTGCCGGTGACGCCGCCATCCTTGACCACGAACTGGGTCGGCAGCGCGCCGGCGGCGGTCAGCATCGCCACCACCTTCTCGGTATCGGCGAGGAAGGTCTCGTCGCCGCCGCTCTCGGGCGACAGGGTGATGGAGCTGCGCAGGCCGTTCTGGGTAGCCCAGCGTATCTCCGCCTCGATGCTCTGCTGGTAGGCCGGCTCGCGGGCGAGGAAGAACCAGGACGGCATGTCGAACGCGATGCCGCCGCTGTAAAGCGCCGCCGCGCGCACGTTGGCGGTGGCGGCCGAGGTGGCGAAATCCACCGTCTCGAATTCCGACAGCATCGGCGCCAGGTTCAGGTAGCCGAGCGCGCGCGCGTTATCGACGTAGGACTCCCAGTTGACGAGGTCCTGCGTGGTCCAGATGTAGTCGTTGTAGGTGTTCACGTTGGCTTCGGTGGGCACGTAGCCGTAGCCGCTGGTGTAGGCGGCCGAGGCGCCGGTGAAGAAGCCGCTATGGCTGCCGGTGTAGCTGGCGTGCCCCTGCGCCGTCGGATCGGTGACGCCCTGGCTGGTGAGCGCGCTGGACGCGGTGATCACCACGCCCGCCGGCAGGCTGCCGGTGCCGGTGATGGAATTGGCCGGCGCGTTGGCGGCCAGCTCCTCGCGGACCAGGGTGTCGGCGACGCTGGAGGTGGCGTCGGTCGGGACCGAGTTGATCGGCACCGTGATGCTGGCCCCGGCCGCCAGCACATAATAGCCGGTGCTGGAATCGCCCTGGGTGGCGACGAAGCCCTGCACCGTGCCATCGACCGCCACCTGGTAGACGTCGCCGTTGGCGCCGGTCACCTGCATGGTCGGGTAGATGATCTGGGTGGTGCCGCTATGGTTGGTCAGCGTCATGGTGCCGCCCGCCCATTGCGGCGCGGCGGTGACCAGCGACGAGCCGGTGATGACGGCGCCGGGCACGCCGATCTGCGTCACCTGGTTGTCGAGCAGGTTGCCGGACGGCCCATCGACCACCGCCTGCGCCAGCAGCGTCAGCGACTGGCCCGGCTGGATGGTGTAGCCGCCGATGCTGCCGTCGCCGCTGCCGCCTGGCGCCCAGCCGGTCTCCTGTCGCGGCTTCTGCACGATCTGGTACTGCACGCCGCCGGCAGAGGAGACGATCTGGCCGATCGGGAAGGTGAGCGCGGTGCTGCCGGTATTGGCGATGGTGACGGCCATGATGGCCATCGGCTCGTCCTGGCTGATCTCGACCAGACCGGCGCCGGTGCCCGACCAGGTGGACACCACCGAGGTCAGGTCGCCGTCGATATAGGCGTTGATGATGCCGCTCAGGTGCCCGTAGAGGCCGACATCGCCGTCGGAGAGCAGCGGGTCGGCGATCGCGGCGCTGGAGAGCCCTTCAAGATCGATGGAGCTGCCGACGAAGATCGTGGACGTGGACGAGGCGGTCATCGGATCACCAGGGCTGGCAGGTGAAATTAACGGTGTTGCCCTCTGTATCCGTCGGTTGCGCTCATTGGCTAACAAAATCGTTAAGTAAACGTTAATTCACCGGTTTTCCGCCGCTGCCAGCGTCACGATCCGCGCCGCCACCGCATAGGAGCGCTCGAACGACGGCACCGGCAGGAACTCGAACCGGGAATGGAAATTCAGCGCCCCGGTGAACAGGTTCGGGGTCGGGATGCCACGCGCCGACAGCGCCGAGCCGTCGGTGCCGCCGCGCATCGCGATCACCAGCGGCGCGATCCCCTCCGCCGCATAGGCGGCGCGCATCAGCGCCACGCTGGGGTGGTCGTCGTCCAGGCCGTTGGCGATGTTGGCGTAGACATCCTTGATCGCCAGCGACAGCGTCGCGCGCGGATGTGCGGCGGCGGTCCGCGCCACCAGCGCCTCCAGCCGGGCCTTGCGCCCGGCGAAGGCCTGCGGGTCGAAATCGCGGATCGCCAGCGTCAGGGTGGCGGTGGCCGGGTCCGCGCTCAGGCCGTGCGCCCAGCAATAGCCCTGCCGGCCCTCGGTATGTTCCGGGGTATCGAGCGGGTCGAGCCGGCCGACCAGCTCGGCGGCGATGAGCAGCGGGTTCACCAGCACCCCCTTGGCCGACATCGGATGCGCGGTGACGCCGGTGACGGTGATGGTCGCGGTGGCGGCATTGAAGGTCTCGGTGACGAACTCGCCGACCGCGCAGCAATCGATGGTGTAGGCGAAATCGGCCGGAAAGCGCTCCAGGTCGAGCAGCTTGGCGCCGCGCAGCCCGGTCTCCTCGTCCGGCACGAACGCCACCAGCACCTCGCCATGCGGCGGCCGCTCCGCGACCAGGGTCTCGAGCAGCGTCATCACCACCGACACCGCCGCCTTGTCGTCGGCGCCCAGCACGCTGGTGCCGTCGCCGACGATCAGCGCCTGGCCGAGATACGGCGCCAGCTCCGGGTGCCGCGCCACCTCCATCCAGACCCCTTGCGCCTCGTTCAGGCACAGATCGGCGCCCTCGTATCGCACGATGCGTGGATGCACATGCGGCGACAGTCCGACATCGACGGTGTCGACATGGGCGCAGAAGCCAATTTTGGGCGCGCCGGCGCTGGTGGCCGGCAGGCGCGCGGTCAGGATCCCGTTCGGGTCGAGTTCGATGTCGCTCAAGCCCAGCGCCACCAGCTCGTCCTGCAGCAGCCTGACCATCTCCCACTGGCCGGCGCTGCTGGGCACGGTGGCCACCTGCGCGTCGCTCTGGCTGCTGACGCGCAGGTAGCGGAACAGCCGCTCGACCAGGCGATCGGCCAACGGGGTGGCCAAGGGGGTGGGCGCGGGCTGGAGCGACATCGGTTGCACCTCTGCGAAAGCCGTGATCCGGCCGGGGCGGTTCAGGACGGTCGCCTGGACCGGGCCCAGGGTCTATAGCTGGTGGCGATGGCCGGGGAGAGCGGAACCATGGAGCGGGTGACGGCGACGCCGGCGGCGCTGGCCTTGATCGCGCGGCTGAGCGCGGAACACGGGCCGGTGCTGTTCCACCAGTCCGGCGGCTGCTGCGACGGGTCCTCGCCGATGTGCTACCCGCGCCACGACTTCATCGTCGGCGACCAGGATGTGTGCCTGGGCGAGATCGGCGGCGCGCCGGTCTATATCGCCGCCGCCCAGGCGGCCCTGTGGCGGCATACGCAGCTGATCATCGACGTGGTGCCGGGACGCGGCGGCATGTTCTCGCTCGAGAACGGCACCGAGCAACGCTTCCTGACCCGGTCGCGCGTCCTGCCGCAGGGCTGAGCCGGCCGCCGTCACGCCGGGCGCCCGCGCGATACTGTCAGCCGCGCACGATGATTTTTCGATGACGCCGGCCCCGGATCGGCGGATGGTGTCTCCGGCAAGCCGCACCATAAGCGGCGCATCGGAGGACATGCGATGGACAGTCTGGAAACACTGCGGATCGCCGCGGCGCCGTTCGAGGCCAGCTACGGCAACTTCATCGGCGGCCGCTTCGTGCCGGCAAGATCGGGCCGCACGTTCGACAACCTCTCCCCGGTCAACGGCGCGCTGCTGTGCCGTATCGCGCGATCGGGCGCGGACGATGTCGAGGCGGCGCTCGACGCGGCGCACGCCGCCAAGGAGGCCTGGGGCCGCACCAGCGTCGCCGAGCGCGCGGCGATGCTGCTTCGGATCGCGGACCGGATCGAGGCCAACATCGACCTGCTGGCCCGTGCCGAGAGCTGGGACAACGGCAAGCCGATCCGCGAGACCGCCAATGCCGACCTGCCGCTCTGCGTCGACCATTTCCGCTATTTCGCCGGCTGCATCCGCGCCCAGGAGGGCGGGCTGTCGGAGATCGACCACGACACCGTCGCCTATCATTTCCACGAACCGCTGGGGGTGGTCGGGCAGATCATCCCGTGGAACTTCCCGCTGCTGATGGCGTGCTGGAAGCTGGCGCCGGCGCTGGCGGCGGGCAACTGCGTGGTGATGAAGCCCGCCGAGCAGACCCCGGCCTCGATCCTGGTGCTGGCCGGGCTGATCGCCGACATCCTGCCGCCTGGCGTGCTGAACATCGTCAGCGGCTTCGGTCTGGAGGCCGGCAAGCCGCTGGCGTCGAGCGCGCGCATCGCCAAGATCGCCTTCACCGGCGAGACCACCACCGGCCGGCTGATCATGCAGTATGCCAGCCAGAACCTGATCCCGGTGACGCTGGAACTCGGCGGCAAGTCGCCGAACATCTTCTTCGCCGACGTCGCCAGCGAGGACGACGATTTCCTCGACAAGGCGATCGAGGGGCTGGTGATGTTCGCCTT
>CAZZZA010000014.1:0-40354 GCA_964658455.1 uncultured Lichenihabitans sp. | reverse complement strand
GCCACCACCGAGCGCGACGTCAGGGTGGCGCGCGGCAAGGAGGCGGCGAGCCTGCTGCTGGAGGAGGAGGGTTTCAGCCGCACCGACATCGCGGCCTTCCTGCAGCTCGGCTATGGCGGCTACTGGCTGTCGTTCGATCCGGAGACGCATGCGCGTCACGCCCGCATGATCCGCGACAGCATGCAGCGCGACGCGCCGCTCACGGTGGAGACGCAGCCGCTGCCGGCGCGCGCCGTCACCGAGGTCACCATCTATACCGCCGATCATCCCGGGCTGTTCAGCCGCATCGCCGGCGCGCTGGCGGTCGCGGGGGCCTCGATCGTCGATGCGCGCATCCACACCATGACCAACGGCATGGCGCTCGACACCTTCTGGGTGCAGGACGCGGCAGAGGACACGTTCGATGCGCCGCACCGGCTGGCGCGGCTGTCGGTGCTGGTCGAGCAGGCCTTGTCGGGGACGATCGATCTCGACGAGGAGATCGCCCGCAGCGCGGTCAGCCTGGTCGGCCGGCGCATGCGCGCGATCCATGTGCCGCCGCGGGTGGTGATCGACAACCGCGCCTCGAACGCGCACACGGTGATCGAGGTGAACGGGCGCGACCGGCCAGGATTGCTGCACGACGTCACCGCGGCGATGAGCCAGCAGGGCATGCAGATCGCCTCCGCGCACGTCACCACCTACGGCGTCCGGGCGGTCGACGTGTTCTATGTGAAGGATCTGTTCGGGCTCAAGGTCAGCAGCGAGCGCAAGCTCGACGAACTGCGCGCGGCCCTGGTCGGCGTGCTGACCCGTGCCGAGGATGCGATCACCCGGCAGGCGATCGTGCCGGCAAGACGACGCAGCGCCGGCGGCGGGTAGCGCCTCGAACCAGGCGCTAGAGCGCCTCCACCACCCGGTCGATCACGGCATCCCAGGCGGTCTCCGGCGCCAGCGCCGCCTGCTGGCCGAAGACGCGCAGGCTCGGATACCAGAGGCTGCTGCCGTCGCCCGCGAGATTGCCTTCGCGCCAGCGCCAGTCGCCGCCGAAGCGGTTGAGCAGCCAGACCGGCCGGCCCAGCGCCCCGGCGAGATGGGCGATCGCGGTGTCGACGGTGATCACCAGCGCCAGCGCGGCGATGCAGTCGGCGGTGCCGGCGAGGTCGGAGGACGGCGCCGGCCGCGACAGCAACAGCCCGGGCGGCGTCGGTTCGGCGGCCGCGTCGCCCTGCTGCAGCGACACGAAGTGCCGCCCCAAGCGGCCCAGCGGCGCCAGCTGCGCGAGCCGCAGCGACCGCCTGCGATCGAAACGGTAGTCCGGGCTGCCGGCCCAGCAGAGCCCGATCGCCGCTTCCATCGGGCGCGGCGATGCGCCCAGATAGGCGCCGTTCCAGAGCGGGCGCCCGGCCGACAGCAACAGCGGCAGGCTCAGCAGGCCGGCACGGACGACGCACCCGTCCGCGGGCGCGCCGCTGGCGAGCACGATGCAGTCGGCCGGCAGCGAGCGGCGCGCCAGCCCGAAAAGGGTTTCGGGCACCGACAGGCTGACCGGCGCCATCGCCATCGCCAGCGGCACGTAGCGCAGGAATTGGATGCTATCGCCCAGCCCCTGCTCGGCCTCGATCAGCAGCCGGCAGCCCTGGAGCGGCCTTCCATCCCAGTCCGGCAGCGCCGGCGCCGGCCTGGCGAGGGCCGCGCCGCCCGGCACCACCCGGCGCGCCTCGAAGGCGGCCCAGCCATCCTTGAACCGGCCGGTCGCCAGCAGCAGCGTGGCGCGATCGAAGCGGGCGCGCGCGGCGTCGAGGCTGCCGGCAAAACGCGTCTCGACGTCGGCAAAGCAGCGTTCGGCGTCAGCGGTCCGGCCGAGTTCGAGCAGGGCGGTGCCGTGGTTGACGAGGATGCCGGGCTGGTCCGGCGCCACCCTGGCGGCCTGGGCCAGCACCCGTTCGCCCTCCTGGAGGTGGCCCAGCGCGAGCAGCACCAGGCCGAGATTGCTCAGCGTGGCGGCGGTGGGGGCGCCGATCGACGCGGCGCGGCGCAGCGTCTCCAGCGCCTCGTCAAGCCGCTGGTGCTCGAACAGGTGCGCGCCGAGATTGGCCAGCGCCGCCGGGTCGTCGGGGCGGAGCAGGACGGTCCGGCGGAAGCAGCGTTCCGCATCCGCCACCGCGCCGAGCGCTGCATGCGCGACCGCCAGCCCATGCCAGGCGCCGGCATCGGCGGGCGCCAGCGCGACCGCATCGGTGCCCATCGCGATGGCACGGCGCCAGTCGCCGTTGCGCAGCGCCTCGCGTTCGAGCAGCGCGGTCATGCCCGGAACGATGGCGGGGTCGGCGGCGCGGTCGAGCGCGGTCCCGGCGGACCGCGCGGCCTCGTCGTGACGGCCGAGCTGTTCGAGCACCGCGGCGAGCCCGGCATGGGCGCGGGCATCGTCCGGGGCGCGCAGGGCGGCGACGTGCAGCGCGGCGCGGGCTTCCTCGAGATAGCCATTGGCCTGCAGCGCCAGGCCGAGATTGAGGGTGTAGAGCGCGTGGTCCGGCCTGGCGGCGGCGGCGCGGCCGATCAGCGCCAGCGCCTGGCCCGGCAGGCCGCGTCCCAGCGCCAGCAGGCCGAACCCGTGCAGCCCGTCCGGCAGACCCGGTTCGAGAGCGAGCGCCTGGCGGTAGAGACGCTCTGCGGCGGCGAGGTCGCCCTCGCAGTGCAGACGGGTCGCCCGATCGGCAAGCCCTTGCGCGTTTTCAGTCGGCACGACCGATCCTCTTCCCCGCCGCCCACGATCACCCTGCCCTTGTCCCGGCGGTGCTACCGGTCTGCAATGGCATCGATGCGACCTTATTGGTCCGACAACAGGAGCAGCAATGCTAGCCTACCAGACGCTGGAGCGCCGTTTCGCCAGGTTGTCGCGGCTGGGGGATGCGCTCGGCATTCTCGGCTGGGACAAGGAGACCACCATGCCGCTGGGTGCGGCGGCGGCGCGTGGCGAGACCATCGCGACCCTGTCGGTGATCGCCCACGACCTGCTGACCGCGCCGGAGACCGCCGACCTGATCGAGCGCGCGGCAGCGGATGAGAGCGGCGGGCTCGATCGCTGGCAGGCGGCCAACCTGCGGGAGATGCGCCGCCAGCACGCGCATGCGACCGCGGTGCCGGGCGAGCTGGTCGAATCGGCATCCCGCGCCGCGACCGTGAGCGAGATCGCCTGGCGGCAGGCGCGCGAGGACAACGACTTCGCCGCTCTGCTGCCGAAACTGACCGAGGTGCTGCGCACCCAGCGCGCGATCGGCGAGGCCAAGGGCGCGGCGCTGGGGCTATCGCCGTACGATGCGCTGCTCGACCAGTATGATCCCGGGACCACGCAGGCCTTCATCGACCCGGTGTTCGAGACCGTGCGCGGGTTCCTGCCAGGGCTGCTCGCCGAGGTGCTCGAGCGTCAGGCCGGCCGGCCGGCGCCGCTGCCGATGACCGGCCCGTTCCCGGTCGAGGCGCAGCGGGCGCTGGGCGAGCGGCTGATGCAGGCGGCAGGCTTCGACCGCTCGCGCGGGCGGCTCGACGTCAGCACCCACCCGTTCTGCGGCGGCGCCACCGCCGACGTGCGTATTACCACCCGCTACGATGAATCGGATTTCTCGAGTGCACTGATGGGGGTGCTGCACGAGACCGGTCACGCGCTCTACGAGCAGGGCCGGCCGGCGGCGTATCTGGACCAGCCGGTCGGCCAGGCGCGCGGCATGACGCTGCATGAGAGCCAGTCGCTGCTGATCGAGATGCAGGCCTGCCGCGGCGAGGCGTTCCTGTCGTTCCTGTCGCCGCTCCTGTGCGAGACGTTCGGTGCGCGGGCTGCGTTCTCGCCGGACAATCTCGTCGCCACCTATCGCCGGGTGACGCCCGGCCTGATCCGGGTCGATGCGGACGAGGTCACGTATCCGGCGCATGTGGTGCTGCGCTACGGGCTCGAGCGCGCGATGATCACAGGCGACCTGGCGCTACGCAATCTGCCGGCGGCGTTCAATGACGGGCTGCGGGAGTTGCTGGGCGTTACGGTGCCCGACGATCGTCGCGGGTGCCTGCAGGACATCCACTGGCCGGCCGGCCTCTGGGGCTATTTTCCGACCTATACGCTGGGCGCGATGACCGCGGCGCAGCTGTTCGCGGCGGCGCGCGCCAGCGACCCGGCGCTCGAGCCAAGCCTGGCGGTCGGCGATTTCGCCCCGCTGATCGCCTGGCTCCGCCGGGCGGTGCATGAGCAGGCCAGCGTCGCCGACACCGCGACCATCGTCGCCGAGGCCACCGGCAAGCCGCTCGACGCCACGATCTATCTGGCGCATCTGCGGCGACGCTATCTCGGCGCGTCTGCCGGCTAGTGCTGGTCCAGCGCCGCGGGAACCGGCATCAGCAGGCCGCTCTCGGTGACGGCGACGGTGCCGACGGCGAAGGTGAGGATCATGCCGGTCAGCAGAAGCATGCGTGCCATGGAAGGAATCCCGGAGTGGAGTGTGGAGGGCTGCGCTGCCAAAGGCCGGGCCGGCTGGAAAGTTGGTTTCACGTTTTGGTCAAATGCCTGAAATACACAGGGTTCGCCTGGCCGGCTCTGGCAGCGGCGGCCGCGACGACCGCGCCGCCCTCGAACGGGCTGAAGCTGGTGGCGCAATCCGGCCAGGCGGTCTGGAACGGGGTGGCGATCACCTCGGACGGCCGGGTGCTGGTGACGCTGCCCAGGATCGCCAACCAGGGCGGCCCTTCGCTGGCACGGATCGACGCCGGCCGGGATGTCGTTCCCTACCCCGATGCGGCCTGGAATGGTGCCGGCGACAGGCCGGCGCACCCGGCCAAGGATGGCCCGGGGGCGGTGTTCGTCGGCGTGACCGCGATCCGCGAGGCGCCGGACGCCGCGCTCTGGGTCGTCGATAGCGGCGTGCCGGGGTTCGGCAAGCCGATGGTGCATGGCGGCGCGCGCCTGATCCGCATCGATCCGGCCACCAACCAGGTGACCCGCATCCTGACGGTGCCGGAGCAGGCGCTGCGCCAGAAGAGCCTGCTCGGCGAGATCCGGTTCAACGGCACGCATGCCTACATCGCCGATTCCGGCGCGCCGGGGCTGCTGGTGCTCGACACCGACACCGGCGACATCAGGCGGGTGCTGGATCAGGCCCCGGCGCTGACCGCGCGGCGGCCGTTGACCGTCGATGGCGCGACGCTGCGCGACGCCGACAAGGCGCCGATACCGGGCGGCGTGCGGCTCGAAGTATCGCCGGACGGGGCGACACTCTACCTGCAGCCGGCCTGCGGACCGCTGTCGCGCATCGACACCGCGCTGCTCGACGACCTGAAGCAGCCGGACGCCGCCGTCGCCGCCGGGGTGTCGTTCTGGTACGACACGCCCGCGGTCGGCGGGACCGCGATCATGCCCGATGGCACCCTGCTGCTGACCGACCTCGAGGATGACAGCGTCCTGGCCCTGTCGCCGGAGCGGGTGGTGTCGGTGCTGGTCAGGGATCCGCGGCTGCATTGGGCGGACGCGCCGTTCCTCGGCCACGACGGCACGCTGACGATCCCGGTGTCGCAGCTCGATCGCGCGGCGCCGTTCCAGCACGGCAAGCAAAGGATCTCGTTCCCGGTCCTGCTGGTGGCGATCGACGCCCCGGCGTTGATCCGGGCCGCCGCATCCTCCGCCAGCGCGGCGCAACCCTGAGGCGTCGGCCCTTCGCGCGACGCCGCAGGCTTTGTATGAAGGGCGCATGCATTACGTCTCGACACGCGGCCAGGCGCCGCAGCTTGATTTCTCGGGCGTCCTGCTGGCCGGGCTGGCCGAGGATGGCGGGCTCTACATGCCGGAAAGCTGGCCGGTCTTCTCCGCCGAGACATGGCGGGCGCTGCGCGGCCTGCCCTATCCCGAACTCGCCGCCAGGGTGATGGCGCCGTTCATGGCCGGCGCGATCGACGAGCAGACGCTGCTCCGCCTGTGCCGCGAGGCCTATGCCGGATTCACGCACCCCGCCATCGTGCCGCTGGTGCAGCTCGATCGCGATTTCTTCGTCCAGGAGCTGTTCCACGGGCCGACGCTGGCGTTCAAGGACATGGCGATGCAGCTGCTCGGCCGGCTGTTCGACCATGTGCTGACGCGGCAGGACCGCCGGGTGACCATCGTCGGCGCCACGTCCGGCGATACCGGCTCGGCCGCCATCGAGGCATGCCGCGACCGCGACCGGCTCGATGTGGTGATCCTGCATCCGCTCGGCCGCACCAGCGCGGTGCAGCGGCGCCAGATGACCACGGTCCACGCGCCGAACATCGCCAACCTGGCGCTTGAGGGAACCTTCGACGACTGCCAGGACATGGTGAAGGCCATGTTCGCCGACCTGCCGTTCCGGGACGACATGCAGCTCAGCGCAGTCAACTCGATAAACTGGGCCAGGGTGGTGGCGCAGATCCCGTACTACGTCGCCGCCGCGCTGGCGCTGGGGGCGCCGGATCGCGAGGTCGCGTTCGCGGTGCCGACCGGCAATTTCGGCAACGTCTTCGCCGCCTGGGCCGCTCGGCGGATGGGGCTGCCGGTCGCCCGCCTGGCGATCGGCTCGAACCGGAACGACATCCTGACCCGGTTCCTGTCCGGCAACGACATGAGCGTGCGGGAGGTGGCGCCGAGCCTCTCGCCCAGCATGGACATCCAGGTCAGCTCGAACTTCGAGCGGCTGCTGTTCGAATTGCTCGACCGCGATGCCGGCCACTGCGCCGCGATCATGACCGGCTTCCGCCGGACCGGTCGCATGGCGGTCCCGGAACCGAGCTGGCGCGCCGCCACCGCGCTGTTCCACGGCCTGGCGCTCGACGATGCGGCCACCGAGGCCGAGATCCGGCATCTGCACGACCGGACCCGCTACCTGGCCGATCCGCATACCGCGATCGGCATCGCCGCCGGACGTGCCGGCGCGATCCCGGGGGTGCCGATGGTGGCGATGGCCACCGCGCATCCGGCCAAGTTCCCGGATGCGATGCTGGCCGCGACCGGCCGGATACCGGCGCTGCCGCCGCATCTGGCGGACCTCCATGACCGCGAGGAGCGCTACCGCGTGGTGCCGAACCGGCTCGGCGCGGTGGAGGACGCGGTGCGCGCCGCGGTCCTGAAGAACGCCGCCTGACGCCCCATATCTTAACCAACGACGTGTAATCGAAGGGTCGCCGACGCGGCCCTGTCTGTAGGAACAGCATGAACGATCCGATTGCCACCACCCGCCTGGCCAACGGTCTGACCATCGTCACCGAGCGCATGGACCGGGTCGAGACGGTGTCGCTGGGCGCCTACGTCGCTAGCGGCACACGCAACGAGCAGGCGGCCGAGAACGGCGTATCGCACTTCCTCGAACACATGGCGTTCAAGGGCACCGAGCGGCGCTCCGCGGTGCAGATCGCCGAGGAGATCGAGAATGTCGGCGGCCACATCAACGCCTACACCGCCCGCGAGCAGACGGCGTACTACGTCAAGCTGTTGAAGGAGGATCTCGCGCTTGGCGCCGACATCATCGGCGACATCCTGACCCATAGCACCTTCGCGCCCGAGGAACTGGAGCGCGAACGCGGCGTGATCCTGCAGGAGATCGGCCAGGCCAACGACACGCCAGACGACATCGTCTTCGACTATTTCCAGGAGACGGCCTTCGCCGACCAGCCGATGGGCCGCCCGACGCTGGGCACCGACGGGCTGATCCGGGCGATGCGGCGCGAGACCCTGACCGGCTACATGCGGGCACACTACACGACCGGCAACGTGGTGATCGCCGCCGCCGGCAACCTGCAACACCAGCAGGTGGTCGATCTGGCGGCGCAGCACTTCGCCGACCTGCCGCGTGCCGGATCCGGCCTGCCGGAGCCGGGCCGCTATCTCGGCGGGGAGTTCCGCAAGGAGAAGGAGCTCGACCAGGTCCATGTCGTGCTCGGCTTTCCGTCGGTCGGCTTCACCGATCCGGACTACTACGCGGTGCTGCTGCTCTCGACCCTGCTCGGCGGCGGCATGTCGTCGCGGCTGTTCCAGGAGATCCGCGAGCGGCGCGGCCTGGTCTATTCCATCTACGCCTTCAGCGCCCCGTTCATCGATGGCGGGCTGTTCGGCATATATGCCGGCACCGGCGAGGAAGAGGCCCGTGAACTGGTCCCGGTCACGCTGGAGGAATTGCGTAAGGTGCAGCGCGACAGCGGCGCCGGCATCGTGCGCCAGGAGGAGCTGGACCGGGCGCGGGCCCAGCTCAAGTCGAGCCTGCTGATGTCGCTGGAATCGACCGGCAGCCGCTGCGAGCAGCTCGCTCGACAGCTCCAGGTGTTCGGCCGGATCATCCCGACCGCCGAGACCGTAGCCCAGATCAACGCGGTGACGCTGGCCGACATCCGCCGCGCCAGCGCGCGCCTGTTCCGCGGCAAGCCGACCCTGACCGCGCTCGGGCCGGTGCGCCACATCCCGCGTCTCGGCGAGGTCGCCGAAAGACTCGCCGCATGACCGATCGCCTGTCCACCATCGAGCAGCTGGTCGCCAGCGCCACCCGCGCCGGCGCCGACGCGGCCGAGGCGATCATGGTGTCCGGCGTGTCGCTCGGCATCCAGGTCCGCCACGGCAGGAGCGAGGAACTCGAACGGTCGGAACATAACGATGTCGGCCTGCGCGTGTTCGTCGGCAAACGGAGCGCCATCGTCTCGGCGACCAGCATCGACCCGGCCGGGTTTCCGCGGCTGATCGACCAGGCGCTGGCGATGGCGCGGGTGGTTCCGGAGGACCGTTTCGCCGGCCTGTGCGAGCGCGCAGCGCCCGGCCGGCACGAGGCCGACCGGCTCGATCTCGTCGACGCCACCGAGCCGGACATCACCCTGCTGACCGACCGCGCCCGCGTCGCCGAGGCGGCGGCGTTGTCGGTCGCCGGGGTGACCAACTCGCAGGGCGGTTCGGCCGGATACGGACGCACCGACATCCTGCTGGCGACGTCGGCCGGTTTCTCTGGCCGTTACGCCAGGACCAGCCACTCGATCGCCGCCACCGTGCTGGCCGGCAGCGGCACCGGGATGCAGCGGGACTACGACTACCACGCGACGGTGCATTTCGGCGATCTCGACGACCCGGCGACGATCGGCACCAGCGCCGGCGAACGGGCGGTGCTGCGGCTCAACCCGACCAAGCCACGAACCGGGCGGATGCCGGTAATGTTCGATCCGCGCGTGTCCAATTCCCTGCTCGGCCATCTGGCCGGCGCCATCAACGGCGCCGCCGTCGCCCGCGGAACCTCGTTCCTGAAGGCGCGCATGGGTACCCACATCCTGCCTTCCGGCATCACCGTCACCGACGATCCGACCCGCCCGCGCGCCGGACGCTCCAAGCCGTTCGACGGCGAAGGCGTGCCGACCGCGCCGCTGGTCCTGGTCGAGGACGGAATCCTGCGAAGCTGGGTGCTCGACGGGCGCTCGGGCCGGCAACTCGGGCTGCCCAGCACCGGGAACGGTTCGCGCGGACCGTCCTCGCCGCCATCGCCCTCCACCAGCAATCTGTATCTGAGCGGCGGCACGGCCACGCCTGTGGCGCTGATGTCCGATATCAAGGAAGGCGTCTATCTCAATGAAATGATGGGAAACGCCATCAACGGCTTGACCGGCGACTACAGCCGCGGCGCTGCCGGCTTTATGATCCGCGACGGGGCGCTGGCGGAGCCGATCGCCGAATTCACTGTCGCCGGCAACCTTGTCGAGATGCTGGCGTCGCTACAAGCGGCGAACGATCTCGTGTTTCGCCGCGGCACCGATGCACCGACCATTCGCATCGACACACTGACAATCGCGGGCGCCTGACATGACCTCTCTACCGACGAAACGCCCCATGCGTGCCGCTGCCTTCGCCCTCGCCTTGTCGCTGGCACCGGCCGCCCTGCCGCCCATCGTCACGGTCGCGGCGATCATCGCGCCGGTCGCGGCGGATGCACGTCCGGGGATGGGCGGCTCGATGGGCAGCCGCGGCAGCCGGACCTACAGCGCGCCGCCGGCGACCAACACCAATCCAGGCGGCGCGTCCCCGTTCAGCCGCAGCATGACTCCGAATCCTGGCCAGTACGCCGCGCCCGGCTATGCCGGCAATCCGGGCTATGGGGTGGCACGGCCGCATCCGTTCGCGGCCGGTCTGGCGGGCGGACTGCTGGGCGCCGGCATCGGCGGGCTGCTGTTCGGCCATCACAATGCCTATGCGGACGGCTATGACGACCGCGGCTCGGGAGCCGCCAGCTTCATCTGGCTGCTGATCGAACTGGCGGTGCTGTTCTTCCTCGGGCGCTGGCTCTATCGCCGTTTCGTTGCCAGCCGGGCGACCGGCTCCATCGGCGGCGCCATGCCGAACCCGATGGCGCGCATGGGCGCCGCGGCGGCGCCACCGCGCGGCGGCACGGCGATCCAGATCACCAACGCCGACTATCAGGCATTCGAGCAGGCGCTGCTGGACGTGCAGCAGGCATGGTCGATGCAGGATCTCCGCTCCCTCTCCCGCTTCGCCACCCCGGAGATGGTCAGCTACTTCTCCGAACAGCTGTCGGACCTGGCGAGCCGCAATCTTCGCAACGTCGTCAGCGCCGTCACCATGGATCGCGGCGACCTGTCAGAGGCCTGGGCCGAAGCCGGGCGGGAATACGCGACCGTCGCCATGCGCTACTCGATGATCGACGTCACCACCGATCTGACCGGGCGGGTGGTGGATGGCAGCCCGACCGAACGACAGAGCGTGACCGAACTCTGGACCTTCGTGCGCGCCAGGGGCGGCAGCTGGCTGCTGTCGGCAATCCAGCAGGCACGCTGAATGCGTTCAGGACGCCGCGGTCAGCTTGACCAGCGTCAGCGCGCAGAGCAGCGCCGAAAGGGTGAGGAGCACGGCGAACACCGCCATGGTCCGGGCCCGTTTCCGGCGCGCGGCCTCGGCCAGACGCTCGGTCTCGGTCGAGAACACCGGCTGCGGCCGGGCCCGCCGCTCAGCCAACGAAACCGTCCACGCAGACCGCCGTGAACAGCAACGCCAGATAGGCCAGCGAATAGCGGAAGGTCTGGCGCGCCGGCTTGTCGCCGGTGAGGCTGGTGCCGGTCCCGTCCTGCGCATCGCGCAGCACCCGAACCGCACAGACCAGGAAGCCGATATCGAGCAGCACCGCGGTCACGCAATAGACCGGTCCGGTCAGCCGCAGCGCCGCGGGCGCGAGTGACACCAGGGTCAGCAGCACCGTGTAGATGAGGATCTGCCAGCGCGTATGCCGCGCGCCCTTGACCACCGGCAGCATCGGCACGCCGGCGGCGCCGTAATCCTTGCAGGCGTAGAGCGACAGCGCCCAGAAATGCGGCGGCGTCCAGAAGAACACGATCGCGAACAGCAACAGCGGCAGCACGCCGATCTGGCCGGTCGCCGCCGCCCAGCCGATGATCGGCGGGAACGCCCCGGCGGCGCCGCCGATGACGATGTTCTGCGGCGTCGAGCGTTTCAGCCACATCGTGTAGATGACGACATAGAACAGGATCGAGGCGGCCAGTGCGATCGCGGCGACCAGGTTGGTGGCCAGCCCGATTAGCACCACCGAGAGGATACTGAGGCCGATCCCGTAGGCGAGCGCGTCGTCGGCGGGAATCCTGCCGCCCGGGACCGGGCGGCTGGCGGTGCGACGCATCAGCGCATCGATATCGCGGTCGTACCACATGTTGATCGCGCCGGCGCCACCGGTAGCGATCGCGATCGACAGGATGACGACGAAGGCGATCAGCGGGTGGACATGCACCGGCGCCACATACAGCCCGATCGCACCGGTGAAGACCACCAGCGTCATGACGCGCGGCTTCAGCAGCGCGATCCAGTCGCGCACGTCGGTGCCGAGAGGCACGGCGGCGGCGCCGGGCATGAGACCGCTCATGACCTGCCTCCACGCTCGGCCGGCACCCATTGGCCGCTCGCGGCGGCCCAGGCCGGGCGCTCCAAACGCCGCCGACCGAGGAGCATCATCGCCACCAACCCACCGAACAGCGCAACCGAAAGGCTGACCATGGCGGCGCCGACGACCCGGAGCTCCGTCACCGGCAGCAACATCATCGCCACGCCCGCCACCAGCAGCCACGACTGGATACGCCCCAGCGTCAGCGGAAGACGCTGTCCGGTCACTGCCGGGAGCCACCAGTAGAAGCCGGCGAACATTGCGAACACGATCGCCAGGGTCACGGCGTCGTGGAACCTGTCGTTTGACATGTAGGCCATGGCGCCCGCCGCCATCGCGGCGACGAAGCCGACGAGATGCACGCCGGGGGCGCTGGCGAGCGCACGCCAGCGGCCGGACCGGGCCAGGGTGATCGTCCAGCACACCAGCAAGACCGCCGTCGTCGCGGCGATGGCGACCCCGATCGCCTGGTCGACCGAAACCCTGACCGGGGGTGCCGCGCCGTGCAGCAACGCGGCCGCCCAGCCGGTGAACGCCACACCGCCCAGGGAGGCCAGCGCCAGCAGGCCGACGCGCTGGCCGACCAGACGAAGCCGGGTCAGGCTGGTCAGGATATCGCTGAGCAGCCCGAGCGCGGGGATGACAAGGATGCAGGACGCCAGGGGGATGAGCGGCGGCAGCGCCTGGGAGACCGCAGCACCCCGCCAGACCGACAGCGAAAATGAGGCCGCCATCATCGGCGCCGCGCAGATGATCAGCACCGCCCCGATGAGTTCGGCCCAGACGAACAGCGTGAGCCGGTCCGCGACGCGCGCCCGCTCGTTGAGCACGGTGGCGACCATATTTGCCGCCCCAAGGACCGCCCCGGATGCCGTCAGCGCCGCTGCAGCGATCGGCCATACCGCGCCGCCGCCCAGGAGCCCAGATGCGCCGAGCACGGCGGCAGCGAAACCGCCGACGGTCAGCAGCAGGGCAGCGAGCGCCGCGCCCGGAGATGCGGTATCGCTGGCGCCGATTTGCGACGGCACGAGGAGAGTGCTGAACCCGCCGGCGAGCGCCGGGATGGCGGAGAAGAAGGTCAGGAGGGTGGCGTGCGCGTGGGCCAGCTTCTGCCAGCCGGGCCCGAGTTCATGCAGTCCGGGCAGCCGAAGCAGCAATGACGAGGCCCCGGCCGTCAGCCCGACGGACAGGGCGAAAGCCAGGGTGGCGACACCGACCGCGAGGTGGGATGGCCGGCGGCGTCTTGGCCCGCACTGGAGCGGCATGAAGACGGATACTCCCAGCCGCCATCAATCAGGGCGGCGACGGTTCACGCCGCTTCGTTGCGGAGCGTGACGAGGGTGAACAGGCCGAGCGGCGGGACCGGCTCGACCGTTGCCGCCCTTAGATCCTCATCCGGCAGCAAAGATTCAATCGCGAAATCGGGATGCCAGCCCAGCGAATGCGATGCCTGCGCCATGCCGCGCTCGATCAGCAGCCGCAGACCGCCGGTCGCCAGGAAATGGTTGACGAACAGGATCTGTCCGCCCGGCCGCACCACACGCTTCAGTTCCGCCAGCAGACGTCTCGGATTGGGCACCACCGACGCCACGAACATCGCCACGGCGATGTCGAACGAGCCGTCGGCAAAGCTCGTCTCCTCGGCATCCATCTCGAGCAGCGCCTCGACATGCGGCATGGAAGCCCGCTGCACCCGCTGCTTGGCCTTGGCCAGCATCGCGGTAGAGAGATCGATCCCGGTGATCCGCTTGTCGCTCCGATAGTGCGGCAGCGCCAGCCCGGTGCCGACCCCGACCTCGAGGACCCTGCCGCCAGGCAGCCGGTTGACCGCCGCCACCGCACGGCGACGGCCGAATGCGGAGACACCACCGAACACCGCGTCATACACACCCGCCCACCGCTGGTAGGCCGCCCGCACCGCATCCGCATCCAGGGCCGATTTCGGAACCGGCAACAGCTGGCCAGGGGCGCTCAATTGAACGGCCGCCGCGGGTGGGACATGCGGAACCGCATGGATGTTCTGAACATGGTTCTCTTCAACGATCTGGCGCATCGGCCTTCTCTGTGCCCTGCCTTCGGATCGTCAGCAAGGCCGGATGGCCGATCAGGCCCGGCATGGCCGAGACGTGACCGAGCGAACGATGTTTGCCGGCGATACACCGCATGGCCTATTCTGGCCTCTCGATCATGAGAATGAGGGCCCCGCCAGTGCTGATCGCGATCCTGGTCGTCCTGACGGCAATATTCTGGGGCGGTATGGGCTATCTGTATTTCCGCCCGGAGATCACCCGCTGGTGGGACAACCGCTACGGGCCCGACCACAAGGAAGAAAAGCCGGTCAGCGACAAGAAGAAGTTCTGGCGCCTCTACGACTGACCCGGTCTACTTGCCGGGCGCTGCGATGCGGGCTTCGATGCAGTCCCAGATCAGGCCGGCGCTGTTGATCGAATCGAACCGGTCGATCTCCTGCAGCCCGGTCGGCGAGGTCACGTTGATCTCGGTCAGCCAGTCGCCGATCACGTCGATACCGACAAACACAAGCCCCCGCTCGCGGAGCATCGGGCCAATCCTGCGGCAGATGTCGTGCTCCCTGGGCGTCAGTCGCGACTGCACCGCCTTGCCGCCGACATGCATGTTCGACCGCGCCTCGCCTTGCGCCGGCACCCGGTTTATCGCGCCGATCGGCTCCCCGTCCGCCAGGATGATGCGCTTGTCGCCCTGCCGGACCGCCGGCTCGTAGCGCTGGATCATCAGCGGCTCACGAGAACGCGAGAAGAACATCTCCAGCAGCGAGGCAAGGTTCTCGTCATCCTCGCGGATCCGGAACACCCCGGCCCCGCCATTGCCGAACAACGGCTTGACGATGATGTCGCGATGCTCGGCGCGGAAGTCCTTGATCGCCTGCACGTCCCAGCTGATCAGGGTCGGCGGCATCAGATCCGGGAAATGGGTGACGAGCAGCTTTTCCGGCGCATCGCGGACCGAACGGGGATCGTTCACCACCAGGGTGCCGCTGCCATCGGGCCTGTGCACATGCTCCAGCATATGGGTCGCGGTGATGTAGGCCATGTCGAACGGCGGATCCTGGCGCATCAGCACCACATCCATGGTGGCGAGATCCAGGACCTGCTTGTCGCCGAGTGAGGCGTGCCCACGAGCGTCCCGCTGGATCGTCACCGGCCGAGCCCTGGTCGTTAGACGTTCGGTGCGCGCCTGGTCGTCCGCCTGCTTGCCTTCGGTCAGGCTCAGGGCGCGATAATCATGGACATACAGACGATGCCCCCGCGCCTGCGCCTCGAGCATCAGGGCAAAGGTGCTGTCACCGTTGATGTCGATGCTTTCGATCGGGTCCATCTGGACCGCCACCTGGAGGCGTCTGGCCATCGCGCGGTCCGCTCCGTGTCTATCTCAGTGTCCGATATGGGTCTTCAGCCAGTCCGCGACAGTGGCGTGCCACTGCAGCGAGTCGGCCGGTCGCAGGACCCAGTGGTTCTCGTCCGGAAACACCAGCAGGCGGCTTTCGATGCCGCGACGCTGCAGCGCATCGAACGCTCCGAGCCCCTGTTCCAGCGGAATGCGATAGTCGCGACCGCCATGGATGACAAGCTGCGGGACCCGCCACGCCGAGACGTGCGCTGCCGGGTCGAAACGTTGGTAGGCGGCGGGATCCGCCCACGGCGTGTGCCCTGGACCGCCATGCTCCCACTCCGCGAACCAGAGTTCGTCGGTGGAGAACCCCATCATCCGGTCGTCGAACACGCCGTCATGCGTGACCAGGCATTTCCAGGGCGCGGACCAGTTGCCGGCGATCCAGTTCACCATGAAGCCGCCATACGACGCCCCGAGCGCGCAGGCCCGGTCTGGATCGAGGAACGGGTAGCGCGACAGCGCCGCGTTCCAGCCCTTCTGGAGGTCCTCCAGCGGCCGGTCGCCCCAGTGACCGGAGATCGAGTCGGTGAAGGCCTGGCCGTATCCTGTCGATCCGTGGAAATCGATCATCACCGCCGCATAGCCCAGCCCGGCATAGAATTGCGGGTTCCAGCGATAGGACCAGTCATTGCCGAACGAGCCCTGCGGTCCGCCATGGATCAGGAACGCCACTGGATATTTCTGCCCCGGGCGATAGCCATCGGGCTTCACCACGTAGCCATGCACCGTCTCGTTGTTCCAGCCCGCGAAGGAGAACTGCTCGGCCGGCGCCATCTCGACACCGGACAGCTGGCCGGCGGTGAGGTGGGTCAACTGCACCGGCGAGCCGCCTGATTGCGGGATGCGCCAGAGTTCGGCCGGGCTGTCGAGCGCATCGCGTTGATACAGGATGTGGTCGCCCGTCGGGACGAAGTCGGTGACATGGCCCTGGTCGGTCAGGGCGACGGGTATGCCGCCTGCCGCGTCGAGCGCGAACAGCTTGGCCTGGCCGAGTTCCTCCGCGACCAGGAACAGGCGCCGACCATCCGCCGACCATGCCAGGCTCGATGCCGACCGGTCCCACTTCGTGTCGATCTCGTGGCTCGCGCCGCTGGCGATATCCATCACCATGACCGCGAAGCGGTCGGCCTCGAACCCGGGGCGCCGCATCGCCCGGTAGGCGAGCTGCCGCCCGTCGGGCGAGACCACCGGGCCGGCATCCCACGCCGGGTTGGCGGCCGTCAGGTCTCGTGGCGGCGCCGACCCATCGATCGGGCTCTCATAGATATCGAAATTGGTGCTCCAGGGCTCCGTCTTGCCGGCGACGCGGACCGAGAAGAACACCGAGCGCCCGTCCGGCGAGATCGCGTAGTCGGCGCTGTCGCCGAACGGCTTGGCGGGCGTGTCGCCATCGATACCCGTCATCATGGCCACCGGCCGCCCGGACGCAACACCGCGCTGATCCAGCGTCAGCGCGAACAGGTGCGACCGCGTCCCGTCCGCCCACTCGTCCCAGTGACGTACGAACAGCCGGTCATAGACCCGGCCCGTCGCATGATCGGGCAGGTCATGCCCCGCCCGAGCCTTGCCGCCGATCGCGGTCTCGCCGTCCGGGACCACCGCGAACGACACCACGAGGTGCTTGCCGTCCGGCGAAGGTTTGAAGCTGCCGATCGATACGGGGAGATCGGTGACCCTGGTCGGCGGTCCGCCGGCGAGCGGAAAACGCCATACCTGGTCCGAACCGGTGCGGTCGGATAGCGCCAGCACCGATCTGCCGTCGGCGCTCCAGGCCGGCTGTCCCATCCCGGTCGCGGCGCCGGCCAGCAGATGCGGCTTGGCGCCGGGCTCGAGCGCCTGCACCCAGACCGCATGGATGGCCTTGTCATGGTCCAGATCGGTCGACCGAACCGAGAACGCGACCAGCTTGCCATCCGGGGACACTGCCGGCTCGGAGACGCGTTCCAGCGTCACCAGATCCCTGGCCGTCAAAGGCCGGCCCTGCGCGCCGCTACCCGGCAGCATGACGGAGACGAGCGAACCCCAGATCAGGGCGATTCTCTTGAAGCGCGAAACCATGGCGCCTTCTTTCTCACGGATAGGCGATCGCCGTCACCTCCAGCACCGACGGCCCACGGGGGGTCGCCAGCTTCACCTCGTCGCCAACCCGGGCACCCATGAGCGCGCGCGCTATCGGCGACGCCAGACTGACCTGGCCATGATCGAGATCCGCCTCGTCGACCCCGACGATGGTGACCGTCCGGCTCGCGTCGCTCTCGTCGACATACGTCACGATCGCGCCGAAGAAGACGGTATCCCGCCTGGTCTGTGACGCAGGATCGACGACCTGCGCCTTGTCGATCCTCTCGGTCAGGAATCGCGCTCGCCGGTCGATCTCGCGTAGCCGCTTCTTTCCGTACAGATAGTCGCCGTTTTCCGACCGGTCGCCGTTGCCGGCAGCCCAGGAAACGATCTCGACGATCTTCGGCCGCTCATCGCGCAGCAGCTGACGCAGTTCGGCCTCCATCCGCGCCAGTCCGCCAGGCGTGATGTAGCGGGCAACACCGGGACGAAGCTCCGTCGCAGCGTCCTGTTCGTCATCGTCGTCGGTCGTGGTCATTGCCCGCCTATCGCCCGGCCGGCGGGATCGGGTCAACCGCATGCTCTTTCGTCGCACCATCGACCCGGATCATGCCGACATTAGCAGTCCGTCAATGTGTCTCGTCTAGAACCTGTCCATCAGGGAGTGTTTCGAATGCGACCACACATCTTCATCGCGACGCCCTGCTTCGGCGGGCTCGTCACCCAGGGATACATGCAGTCCGTCATTGCGCTGATGGCGGTCGCTGGCGCGCACGGCGTCGACATAACGCTCGGGCTGCTGGGTCAGGATGCGTTGATCACCAGAAGCCGCAACACCCTGGTCAGTCATTTCATCACCCAGCCCGGCGCCACCCATCTGTTGTTCGTCGACGCCGACATCTCTTTCCAGCCCGAGAATGTCTTCAGACTGCTCCGTGCCGCCAAGCCCATCGCCGCCGGCATCTACCCGTTGAAGGCCTACTACTGGGACCGTGCGTTCAAGGAACGGCTCGCAGCCCGCGAACCGATCGAGACTGCGGGGCTGCATTACGTTGGCCGGCTGAACAGCATCAACGATCTGGAACGTGACGGCGATTTCGTCACCGCCAACTTCGCCGGCACCGGCTTCATGATGATCGACCGCGCAACGATCGAACAGATGATCGCCAGCTACCCCGAAACCGCATATCGGGCGACCGACGCCTATGGAACGCACCCCTCCATCAACGGACTGACCTACGCCCTGTTCGATTGCGAGATCGACCCCGAAACCGAGACCTATCGCAGCGAGGACTTCACCTTCTGCCGACGCTGGCAGCGCATTGGCGGCTCGGTCTGGCTGGATACTGGAGCGGCGCTCACCCACACAGGATCGGCCGACTTCACCGGCAACCCCGCCATCCGTTTTCCAGCCGTCAACAACACCTGAAGACGTTCACCGACACCATACGGATCGGTGAGCAGGCAGCGCCTGCCCACCGACCACGACGCCGCTAGCCGTTCCACTCGATCACCACCAAGCCGTCGCCCCCTTTGCCCCCGACCCCTGTCGAGCCGCCGCCGCCACCGCCGCCAGGCCAGACACCGTCAAAGCCGACCGCGCGCCCGAACGAGGGCTGACCACCCGCCACGCCGAACGACGGTCCGCCGGCGCCGCCGACACTCGTCCCACCGACCTGGAAACCCGCCGTTCCCCCGGCGACGCCGAGCGCCGCGACGATGTAGAAAGCGGTCGGAGACGACGCGCCGGCCGCGCCGCCGTTACCCGGGCCATTGGCGTTCGCATCGGCGCCGGCAGCGCCACCCGACACGCTGGTCAGCGTGTCGAAGCTGCTCGAGGACGGGCCGCCTTTTCCGCTGCCCACCTGGATCGCGTAGGTCGCACCCGGAGTGACCGGCAACAGCACCTCCTCGTAGGCGCCTCCGCCACCCCCGCCACCCGCATACCCCGACCCGGCCGCGCCACCCTGGCCACCAGCCGCCCACAATCTGGCAAGCACCGTCAAGACGCCGGCCGGGCAGACCCAGCTATGGGCTCCAGCGGCACCCCACGCCGCCCGGTTGCGCGCGTTCGCGGCCGCGACGAAGCCGGTGGTCGCCAGGAGCGCCGATGCGTCACCGATGGGAGCGGTCGGAGCGGTCGGCGTGCCGGTAAAGGCAGGCGAGGCGAGCGGCGCCGCCAGCGGCAGCTTGACCGCCAGGAACGGCGCACCGGGAACCGGCTGGATCATGCTGGCATCGACGTTGGTCGCGCCCGCCGGAACGGTAACCGACCACAGAGCGAGCGCCCCGGACGGCACCGCATTCGCCGTCGTGATCTGCAGAGCGACCCGCTGCTGGACCACCGTGGCCTGCGGCTGCCCATTGCCTTGCAGGCCCACCAGCGTCTGCCCCGGCGCTGCCGCATTGTAGTAGCTGACCGCCGCACTGCCGGCCTGGACCTCGGCCAGCGACGCGGAAACGACCCACTGGCCCGCGCCCTGAAGCGACAGGAAGACCGGGCTCGCATTGATACCGATCTTGACGAGCGGATCACCGTCCGGTGGCAGCGAGCCATAGCAGGACGCGTCGACCATTCCCGGCTCGGCCAGGCTGCCAGGAGCAATCTGGACCGCCAGACCGGGAGCCGCCGAGCATTGCAGCCCGTCGGCGACCGGACCGTTGTCGCCAACGACCATCTTCGCCAGATAACCGATCGCGACCATCGTCGCCCTCGACTGCAGAAGATGATCGGTGTCGAGGGGAACCGCTCCCGCGTAGACGATCTGTCGATCCAATATCCACCTCAAAAACGTCGATGCTTGTCGAATTGTCTGTCAGTGCAGCCCCTGCTGCACATTCACCCAGGCTATACTGCCGGCAGGCATTACCCGGCCCAGGGTTTCGTTCACGTCCTGCAGGGTGAAGCCCGAGCTGTCGCCACTGGTCGTACCCGATGTGACGACATCCCCGTCCCGCACGCCGATCTGTCCGACCGAGGGAATGTAGCTCGTTGCCGCCCCGCCCGGCTCGATCTGCCAGCATTGGCTGACGACCGCCCCGACCATCGCGCCCGTGGCCGCACCGCCCAGGCGAAGCGTGACCGAGCGTCCGCTCCCAGCGCCCTGGCCGAGCCCGACCACCAGACGCTGCCAGCCATCGACGACCGTCAGATCAGCTGCCGCGACATCGTTCGATGTCCCGTCGCTGACCACCAGATTGAGCGATGTCAGCGAATGTCCGGCGGGAAGCCGGACCCAGGCGGAAGCACTGACCGGGTCGGACCCGGTATAAGCGGACACCGCCGGACCAGAGACCTGGCCGGCTCCGGTCACGCTCATCCGCAGGGTCGGCTGACCGGCCCATAGGCCGGACACCCCTTGGCTGTCGATCGTCCATTGCGCGACCGCGCCTGTAAAGCAGGGCTGGAAACCGCTCCAGCCGACGCTGTCCTTGATGAGATTGTAGCCGCGCTGCTCGATCAGGTTGGATACGAACGCCCCCCTGGCATAGAGCGGACGCAGCACATGGCGAGGTGCGATAGACAGTTTACCGCCCTGGTCGAGATAACTCGCCTCGCTCTCGCGCGCGGTTGCGGCGGAAGCATTGATGGTGACGAGAGACTGGAACGGCATGAAAGCCGAGCCGAGCCGGACCGGACCGGACCCATATCCACCGGTGTCGCTCGCGCGTCCCGGTTCAAATATCTCGGGCTCAAGGGACGTCAGGGAACGCAACGTATCGATCGTCGCTTGACGGGTTGCACGCGGCACCAGCAGGTTTGACCGGACCCTCGCCGAGAACTCCAGATCCCCCTCGCCGACCCGGCGCCGTAGAATTGTTCCGAAGAAGTCGCCTGCAAAGAGGTCGAGAAGGCTGCCAGACATGGTTGATAACCGCGTCTGGGCCCGGACGAATTCAAGCAGGTTGAAGCCATACGTCCAGGCGGCGGCGATACCTGCCAGGATACCGTCCAGCACCGGCGTCTCGCTCGTCGGACTTCCGGGTGTCGTCAACGGAAACCAGGCTGACGGCAGGACGCTCCGAAGCCTGAAGACCATATCGGGCTGCGTGCCGACCTGGACGGGCTCGGAGGTCGCGCCGGTCAAGAGTTCACCACCGAGATATTGACCGATCGACAGCGAACGACGGCGTTGACCACACCAGCGATATCCACCGACGCCCCGTTGAGGGTGATGTCGTAGACGTTCGTGATCGCGGTGGAAGCACCGTAGCAGAGCCCGGCGATCCGCGAATACCGCAGGGCCTGCCCGACACCCAGCCCGTCCACATAGGCAGTCAACGCACTGGTCGCCGCCGACTGCACAGCGACCGTATCCGTATCCGCAAGCACAGCAAGGGTCACATTGATCGACGCGCCGACCACGACCGGGGCAGCCACGGAGAAAGTCGCGCCAAGAGGCCTGACGAGATCCACCGCCGCAGCGACACGCTGCAGCAGCGCATCTGGCGGCGAGCCGCTTCCATCATCGACGATGATATGGATATGACCGGGAAGCGGAAAGCCGGCTGCCGTCATGTTCTCCTGGATCGTATAGCTTATGCCCTGCTGCACCGCCGCGACCGCATAGCCGATTGCCTGCCCGGTGGCCTGAGCCCGCGTGTTGATATAGCTCACGAAACGCGCCCGGAGCGCGACGTCGCTCTCCTCGGCCGCCCCGCCGGTGAACGGCAAAGCGTTGTTGACCGTATCGATACCCGGCACCGCCGTACCGAGTATGACGACCGTGCCCGCCTGGATGTTACCCTGGGCGCCGGCATTCAACGCCTGCACCCGCACATCGACCGACGCCACCCCGGACATCCTGGTGTAGGGACCGTCGACGACGGCAAACGTCTGTGCTCCGTCCACGGTGCGGACGGTCACCCCGCTGGCGATGGTGGCAGACTGCGCTGTCGGATTGAACGACGACATCGTTACCGTCCCGCTGGCGGCAATCGCCGGCAGCCGTGCCATCCCGAAATCCGAGACGAAACTGTCGACGTCTGCTCCTGTACTGGATGACAGCCGTGTCATCGACAATATCTGCAATGCGGTGAACTGCAGCCACAAGGCGACCGAGGCCGATGCCTCGAGCAGCGATCGCACCACCGAGCCGACTGCGAGATCGATCAGGCTGCTGCACGCGCCCTGCACGCTTGCAGCCATCGACTCCACGAGGCTGGTGAAGTTCTGGAGCGAGATCTGCATTCAACCGCCTATCGTGATACTGAGGCTCTGCCCGGAGCCGCTGCCGGATTCCGTGTAGGTGATCGAAGCCGTCACGTCCCCCATGGCAGACGCGGTCACCTGGACGGCAGGCTCGGGCGATGCGGCGACCGCGGCCTCGAGTTGCATTTGCGACCGGATGATTGCCGCGATTTGCTGCGGCGCGGCGATGCTGCCGACCATTTTCGCCAGTCCGGCGCCGTAATTCAGCTGCCAGATATACGAGCCACGGCTGGTTAGCAGTCGATGCAATATTCGTTGGTTCGTCTCGTCAGCCCCGGACACGAGCAGCAGGTCGCCGCTCGGCCCGACTTGGAGATCGCGTCCGACCTGGTGGGCTAGATCAGGCATTCGTCGCGCTCGGCGCAAAGGTGTTCGCGTTTCCGGACTGGACCCCACCATGACGATGCTGAGCGAGACTCACCCCCGACCCGGTGACGTCCCCCGAGACGATCACGGAACCATCGACCGAAAGACTACCCTTGATGTGCAGCCCGTCCTTGGCCAGATGGAAATAGTTCCCATTCGATTGGAAGAACCCGATCTCGCCCGGCTGTACCTGCCGACCCGTGGCCGGGCTGATCGGGGCTGTCGCAGCGACGTCGAAGACACGCGCGACGACTATTGGATGCTCGGCATCCCCCTCGACCGGCACGACGAGAACCTGGGTGCCGATTTCCGACGGGCACGCTATCTTCAATCCTGCGGCAGCTATCGCACCATCCGGTATCCAGCCGGTTTCGAGCCCTTCCGGCTGGATCGTCACCTTGACCGCATGCGCCACCGGGTCGACGCTCGTGACGACGCCATGACGCGCCTGGCCAAGCGAGGCAGACTGCATGGCGGCATGGAGCTTGATTGTCTCTACCCAGTCGGCCATCGTCACCCGCTTTCGTTTTCGACCGCAACCGCGGAAACATGCTGTAGGAAGCCGTGCATGACCGAGACATGCCGGACGATCCGATCAACGATGTAGTGTGTGTCCCACTCGGTTCCCGTTCCCGTCAGTTCCAGAGCCCGTCTTGCCGACAGATCCAGTTCGCCGGCCATCGTCGCCAGCAATGTCCTCTTTCGCGCGCGAAGCTGCAGATAGGTTGCTTTCGCGATGCTTTCCGCCTGATCCGGTAGCAGGTTCGGCTTCAACACCGTGAACAGCTTGGCGCCGTCAACGACTGAAGTCGGATAGCTCGCCGATACCTTCTGCTTTTGCCTGCTATTCCAGCTATCCACCCTCACCTGCACCGGCCCGGCGATGCCGATCGTACGGTCCAGAACCAGGTCGCTCACCGACACGATCGGAAACGGACCGCCTGGGCTTCCAGGGGCGAAATTGACCAGGAAAGGCTGGTCGGACGACACTGGCTGCTTGAAATGCAGCGTCGTGCCATCCACCCAGAGTTCGTAATTCTCGAACTCGGCCAGCTCGGCGAGCAGGTCCCATCCATTGGCATGGCGCGAAAATGCGCCGAATACCGTCTTCGAATGCTGTATCTGATAATATTGTCCGACCAGGCCGCTTGTCTCGTCGACATCGGCGGCCAGGCCACAGCGCGAGGCGAGATCCCGCGCCACCTCGGCACAGGTTCTGTTCAGGTAGCTGCTTTCGAGCGGAAGATCGATCAGCCTGGCGGCATAGTCCCGTCCATCGAGAGTGGCTGCCCTCGAGACAGGATCGAACGAAACGCGATCGACGATACCGGTCACCAGCGATGTCCAGCTCGCCGACTGGGTTTCTTCTGGTTCCGCGAGGCCCATGTCGATGGAAACGTCGATCTGTTCCGCGTCGATCCAGCTGGATCCTACGGAACCGCTCAGCGTGTCGTTATCCAGTTCCACCCTGAACGTGGTAGCCCGGGATCCGCGTTGCGAGGTGATTTCTGCCGATATGCAGCGCGTTATCGTGCCGTTCACCGTCAGCCGCAGCCTGGGCCTGCGAACCCCCTCAGCTATGGCCATTGCTCGGGATGCCATCGGTCAGCGTGCGATCCATCGCCGGCAGGAGCAGGGATGAAAGCCCGAACATCATCGGATCGGAAAGTCCATTGAACAGCGCGATGCGATACCACTGCGTCGCGTCCCCCAGCTCCGCTGCCGCAATGGCAAAGAGGTTGGCGCCTGTAACCTGTATCGTCTTCAAGTGCATTCCTCACGCATGGATAACAGGCACCGCAATTGCGGCCGAGTCCGCGGCAATACTGGCGAGCGCCCGGTTGAGATATCCTCCCGCTCGCACCGCACCGGCCAGAACGCCCGAGCTGACCGCCATCGCCGCAAGCTCGCTGCCGCCCGCGACCGAGAGCGTCGATGAAGCGCCAGCGAAATGGCCCGTTGAAACACCAGCAATGACGCCGCTGAGCTTGACGGCCGCATCGTTCACGATGTCCGTGCTACCCGCGGCGGGCGCTCCGGCGCTATCGGCGACCAAATTCAGCGAGCCCGAGGGATCCTGCAGGGTGCCGACGGCACGCGACATCAGATCTGAGCCGAGAACCGTCGGCAACGCGGACGAGCCCGCGTAGGCGGCAACGGTTTCGTTGCTGCTCATCATCAACTGCACCGCGAAACTGCAGTCCGATATGACCGATTGCAGCGTGGTCGGGGTCGCGATCGGAGAGGCGGTCCCGTCGGGTACGATCTCGGTCTGAATCCTGTAGGCAATAACGGCGCCACGGTCCTGGTAGCTGTACTCGAACCCGACGACGAAGACAGAGAACTGATAGTCGCCAAAACTCAGATCGACAGCGACGCCGGAGGTCCGCATCGCGTTGAGCAGGCGAACTCGCGTCGCCGCATTCGGCCCGACAAACAGGCCCCGCCAGGCCACCGAATTCTCATCCGGCCCCATGGCATCGATGATCCGCCCCCCGCCCGGGAGCTTGTGCATTGTGAACGCCTGCTTCCCGCCGATCGCGATCCGCGCGGGAGCCTCGTGCCCTTCCAGCGTGACACTGCCCAGGATCACCGGAGCCGGCCGGCTTACCGCATTCAGCACGTCGCCGACTATTGAACGAATACTGGCGCTCATTGTGGGATTCGTGCTCCCGCATACAAGGATGCTGTTCTGATGCTCGCCCGCGATTGCCCTGATGCCGGCAGGGACGCCTGTCTGACCTGCGATCTGCTCGACACCTCTCCGAGGCGCCTGCCGTCGATCGCGACCCCGCCATTGATCCGCAACATCGAGGGTCCCGCTTCCGCCTCCACCGCGCCGGTATCCGGTGGCGCACGGTTCACCGACGGGCTGACCTCAAATGGCGGAGCAAGCCATCGGGAAGCCTGCCGCGTGGCATGGCCTGCAGCCATCGGGGCCCTCCCCGCAGGCCCGACCGGCGGTGGCACCGCTCCGAAGCCGCCCAGACGCCGCTCGGCGCTGAAGCTACCCAATGGCGCGCCGTCATTCGCCGCCACCGTCGCCACAAGATCGTCGATCACCGATCCGGTGGGAGGCACCGCGATCGGTAGGTCGACCCGACCCGGCGGACCAGGAACACCTGCATCGAGGACCATAGCCCCCACTGCCGGACGCAAGCCCGGCAGGCTGCTGCCCCCATCCGCTTGCAAGGCGCGCAAAGCGACTGGAACGGCCGCGGCGTCCTGCCCGACCTTCGTAGACGCCTGCAGGATCGCCAATCCATCGCCAGGCTTGCAAGGCTCGCCCGGCCGACCGGACACCGCGCCAACCGAGCCAGGGCCTCGCGCCACGAGCCCAAGCGGAAGCATCGAAGCTGAACCTGGCGCGCGCATCGACATGGCATCCGCCATCGTGTGGCCTTGCCCACCCGCCCCCGTTACCGATCGAAGCGCCCCGGGCAGGACAGCCTTCGCATCAAGCACGCTTGGCGCAGCCCCCATGAGCCGTCCCACGGTTCTTGAGGACGGCAACGGGTCGCCGATCAGCGCCAGACCGCCCGGCATGAAACCGCCTGTTTCGCCGGTGATCGTCGATCGAACACTCTCATCCTGTCGCCAAGTCGGTGTCTCGCCCAGCCGCAAAAGCCTGCGGCCCAGCAATGCCGAGCGATATCCTGAAGGAAGGGGCACGGTCCTGCTTGGCGCCAGAACCAGGCGCCGGACAATGTCGATCTGGCGATCCCGCCCCTCGTCGACGGGCGCCCTGTCGAGCCAGGACAGATCGCCACCTCGATCAACCAAGTACATCGGCAACCCGCCACGAGCGAAGAGCCGTGTCATCAAACGCGCTGTGGCATCAGACATCGCCTCGCTCCTTCCCGCCGCGGATCGCTATGGTTCGATCCAACTCTTGGAACCCCAATCGAACACGTTCCCGTCCAGCTCACCCAACGCGATGCAGCTGGCAGAACGCCGCCGGTCCGACATTTTCATGATCTCGGTCCAGGGCACGCCATGCTTCGAGAGATAAAGGATTTCCCGAAGCAGGGCGTGCCTGCTCAGTTTTTTATGCTCTCCATCTCCTCCTGGACGCCGGCTTCCTGATTGCTCTCCGCATAATGCGCACGCGACAATGCTTCCATCCCGGACAAGCCGATCTTGCGCCCAAGCTCGCGGACCGCATCCTTGGTGTGCGGCATGAAAACCGGCTTGCCATCGATCGCGCTGACCGAGCAGATCATCAGCGCGTAGCGCATCCAGGCAGCAGAGCTGGCGGCGACGCCTGCCGCCTCGATCAGGTCGAGCATGTCCCCCGGATCGACTTCACGCAGCGTGAACCGGCGCCCGTCACCGCTCTCGACCTCCTGCAGAGGCTTTGTCAAAGCCTGTTCCTCTGGCTCGCGAAGAAGGACACCGTCTGCTTGACGATATTCTCCGCCTGATAGTGACCGGAATTGGTCAGGTTGAGCGACACCCCGACGAACTCATAGGTGCTGGTCGAACCATTGGCTTCCGAAACATACTGGTAGATCGTCCCGGAGCCGATGACGCCGGCATTCCAGAATGCCGCCTCGATTGCCGATATCAGATCGTCCAGGGCGGAAGAACCGCGATCGACCTGGAACTGTCCCCGCCAGCCGGCAGGGGTATTGAACTCGACCGGAACGCTGTTCAACGGGTCCGACCGCTGCTGACGAACCTGCTGGTTCGCCTGGAAACCGGTGACATCGCGCAAATCGAGCCGAATACCGTTCCAGAGCAGGACGACCTGACAGTCCCGCCCGATGCTATAAGGATTTACCAAATGCCACCCCAGGTTTCATTGATGAACGCAGCTCTGACCCACCAGGCTTCAGGAATTGTTCACAGAGCTGACCGTGACGCTCTGACCACCCTGGAGATTGACAATGAATTTCTCATTGATCCCCTGGTATCTCACCTGCACGTCTGCCTGGACATATCCGAGCGAAGTCCGCGTCTGCGGGTTGTTCGATGCGTCGCAGACAACGGCGTACGGCAGGCTCCCATCGACGCTGCCGAGAATATTCTGCTGCAGTAGACCGGACAGATAGCCCAGCAAGGTGGCTCTGATGTTGGCGAGAAGCGTCGAATTGATCACGCTCCCGACATAGCCGCCCATCCCTGCTGCCAGCGTCTCTGCGATGAAGTTTGTCATTCGCGTATAGCTGTCGCTGGCGACGACGGCGTTGCTCGAACTGTTATGCCCGCACCGCACCGCCCAGTATGACCCGCCCGGCGCCGGATTGCAGATGACATCGATCCCGGCGCCGAACAGCGCCTCCAGCTCCGCCGAAGAATACGCCAAGGCCTGACCGCTCGAGGCGAGGCCGCTCTTCTGACTGCCGATGACGCCTGCAAGCCGCTTGTTGAGACTCGACTGCTCGGCCGAAAGGTTCGACAGACAACCGGCAACGAAACCCTGCGGGCTGATCAGGCGCGTCTGGGCATTCGCCTGGTCGAACCAGTACAACCAATCGCCGAACATCAGCTTGGCCGCATAGCTGTCCAGGCCGGCCTGCTGCTTGATCTGCACCGCCGACGCGATATCCTGCCCGCTGGCCCCGGCAAGGATCATATAGATCCCCTCGGACTCGCCGAAGCGCGCCTGGATGGTCCACTGCCCGGGGTCCGTGCAATCGGACATCACACCGAGCGCACATTGCTGGCCGCGAAGCGCATACATACCGGTCCGGGAAAGGCCGTCATTGCCGATGAGCGTCGCCGCGCCGACATTGTCCGCACCGTCCGTCCCGTTCATCAGGGACTGCCCGGAAATGGCCATCGGCGCCGTCGTCGTCGCGTTCCCCGCCACTGCGACGCACAGGGCCGACGGCCCCCTGGTCGGGCCGGTCCCGCCATTCACCGCCCGCGCTAGGTTGAGCCAGAACGTGGGATTTCCCTGGCTCGCATCGATATTGTCGAAGACTTCCGCGAGCTGCCCGGGTATCTGCAGGGTCAACTTCCAGGTCCCCGCTCTCGACCCGGCCCCAAGGGTAAGACCGATAAGGTTGCCGCGCGATCCGGTGCAGGTCGCGCTCAACAGCAACGGGTATCCGCCGTTCGCATAGAGTAGCGCGTAGCTGGCCGCTACGTCCGTGCCGTCGGTGACACGCACGCCCACGAACGACGAGGCGCCCTGCTGTTCGGCACAGGCAATCACGGTACCGAGATCGAATGTCTTCGCCCGAACCGAACCGAACGCGACACCATAATCCGCGATGCCGCCGAGGACGACAGGCTGGTTGACCGGCCCCCACGAAGCGGTCCCGACCACGCCGATCCGATCGGTAGCGACGCCGTTCAGCGCGAGCGTTTGCGGCGAGACGATCTGTACATAGAGGTTCGGGACGACCAACGCGGCAGTATTGATCGAGCCGGCCTGGGTGATATTCGCCATGCCTTAGTGCTCCTCCTGCCCCGACGGGCCAGGACCCGGCACGGTCGTCGCGATCACGAACCCTGCCTTTCCGCCCTCGATGATTGCTTTGATGGCGGCGGTATCGACGATGAGATCGCCTTTACTATACGATCCGAAGGAGTGAAGTACTACCAGAGCCGCAGGGCTTCCGTTATTCATAAAAATTCCCTCAATCGATGAGCGCAATCTTTGGAACGCTTGATTGCTGAACTGCCAGGGTCAGCGCCGTGCCGATCGCTGCGCAGCGACCAGCGTCCGGTCCGTCCGCGGTATAGGTCGGAACCAGCCATCCGCCTTCAGCGAGCTCGTTCCACGCATAGACCAGCCCGACCTGCGCTTGGCAGCTCGACGCGTTATTGCGGATATAGAAGGCGAGATCGGTGACGTGTGCCGCCAGGGCATCCGCCGTTGCTGTCTCGTAATAGTTCTGGCCAGTCAGACTGCTCGACAATGGATAGAACGGTTGAGGAGTCTGTATCAGCGGTCGCTGATCCCAGCCAGCCATGGCCGTAGGGACAATGGGAAAGCCACTCTTGCTTCGGGCGATCCAGTCCTCCGCCGCAGCCATCGTCAGCGCGGCATAAGGTTGCGGCGAGCCGTTCAACCGCGGAACCGCATACGCGCCCGCCGCGTCGGCACCGACCGCCATACCGGCAGCGACGTTGGAGTAATCGGCCAGTGCCGCGCCGGACAGCCAGACGATATAGGGATTCTTTCCCCCTGCCTGCTGCACCTGGCGACGGATCAACGCGATCGCCTCGGCGACCCCGCCCTTCGGCAGACCTGCCGTCTGGGACGGGGCCGAATCGATCGCGAAGTAGAGCGGCCGACCATCCAGGACCGTCATGTAGTCCGGTTGCGTCATCATCTGTATATCACGCAGCAGAGGCGGCTGATCTTCTCCTCCGGAGCCCCAATTCGAAGTCTGTCCGACCATGCAGAATTGCAGCCGCCCACGCAGACGACTGCTGAGATAGAGCTGAAGGGCAAGACTGAGGGTGTCGTCGGGCCGGTAACTGTCGAAGGCCCAGAACGCAAGTCCGGCCTGCAGCGCCGCCGCGATTTCGGCGTCCATCGTCTCCTGGGTCGCGAGCGGCCAGCTGGCCGCCCCCTGAACCGGCGTCGCGTTGGATGGCAACCTGAAATTGTAGCTTTCCGGCGACAGGGCAGCCGCACATTGCTGGTCGATGGCATTTGCTGGATCGTACCATGCGTCGAAACGGATCGCCCCTATCGGTGGTATCACCAGTTTCGCAGGGGGTTCCAGACAGCCGAAACCGACCACCGCTCCGGCACCGCCAAGCAGACCGACCCCGAACGCCATCTGCGAACTCGACATCGTCATGGTGGTAGGATACTCGACGATGTAGTCCAGGTTCCTCCTGTAGAGATTGGCATTCTCGGACTCGTCGGTCTCGAATGTTTCCCGATACCGAAGACGCGCAGACGCTCCATCGGCCAGCTCGAACCAATCTGTCGAGGAGAGTATCTGATCGACACCCGACGCCAGTAGATCGCGAGCCGCCGGTGTGGAGCACCATACCGCCACCATCACGCCCTGCTCCTGCCGCCTTGTCTCCATGATCGAGGTGCCGCTACCGACCACCCGGGCGACGATTTTCGATGCGGCGATCTCGATCTGGCTGCCCTCCGAGACCGCACCCGGAATATCGGCCGCCAAGGCGGAAGCAATGGATTCCAGCGTATCGGTCGCCGCCACCGCCTGCGCATAACCGACCCCGTCGACGATCAGCCCTACCGTCTGTCCGACGCCCGGACTGCCAGAAAGCGTGACCGTCCCGCCAACGACCGCTATCGTGATGCTGGGCTCGGTGACGGAGACCGTCTTCCACACACGGGCGTAGCGCGAGGTATCATGCGTCGTGTGAGGAGCACTGAAGACCGTGACGGTGTCGGTTCCATTGGCCAGGTCGTTGTTCAGGGTGCGATTGGATGGCCATCCCCTGTAGATCTTGACCAGCGAGCCGGTAATGCTGCTCTTTCCCACGCCGCCCGGATAGACGATGTTTTCGATCAGACTACACAGCGCATCCTCGACATCGGAAATATCCGCCAAAGCATCTTCTCCTGATCATCCCGTCTCGGCAGTTCGTTTCCGGTCCGCTACGTCGTGGCAAGGCCGACAGCGAGCTTCCAGCCGAAAGGCGAGAGATCCGTGCTGATGATCTCGTACTCCTGCTGCTCCGCATCCCGGATCCGCATGCCGAAAGTCAAGGTGAGACCCGGTATCGGCGGCGCCAGGACTTCGTAGAACGCCGATCTCGTATCACTGGGAAGTTTCGTGATATCGGTCCCCGACCTGAAACGCGGGCTCATGCTCACCGGCCAACCCAAAGCGACGGCCGTATCCGTCGCAGCCGTGCGGCCTCCGTAGGCGTTCGTCCCCGCGCTCGTACTAACATCCGTCTCGAGGAAATCGATCGTCTGCGTACACAAGACACAGAGCGCCGGGCGCAGTGGTTCGATGCGGCCGACGAAATGCACATCGTCCCCGATCAGGTAATCACCCTGACGGACCAGCGTAGGGTCGGCCAACAGCGCCACATAGGCATGGTCGGGTTTAGCCGTTGAAACAAACTTGAAATCCGGTGCCACGTCGAACGCACAATAGAGGCTGGTGTAGGGGGTTCCTTGCGTTGGATAGGAAGACCCCGAGGGACGAAACACCGATACCGGAGTGCCTGTGATGGCTGCCGCCTTGCCGAGAGCGTAAGCGACCCTCTTGTTCAGTATCGATTGCAGCAAACTTCAGTCTCCGACATCAGGCCACGGAAATGACGCCGCCATTGTTCCAGAGCTGCCCGCTCCCGGTCGCCGGCTGCGCCGACGGGAGCGATGCCATGACGATCGTGGCTCCGAACGTAGTGGCCTGGGCGGTCAGGACGCCGCCTGTGAACTGCAGCCCCACCCCGGCAGTCAGCGTCCTTCCGTCAGGCGTAACACCCAGCGTGGCACCGGCTGGCCAGGTACGAACGGCGTTGGCATTGCGAAGATCGGCCACGACGAACCGGAGCGACCCGCCGATGCTCGATACCGAAGCCCCGGCTCCGACCGTGATCGGCGCCGGAAGAGGCAACCAGAACAACAGGTTTCCACGGGACTGCGAGTCGTAAATGCCGAGAAACATGACCGTTCCCCAGGACGTCACCGCCGGCCCGACGGTTCCTGAACCGACGTCCGATACGTTTCCCTGATTCAGGTCTCCCAAAACGAAAGGCCGTCGGACGTATCCGCTGTCGGTCGGCTCGACGAGAACACCGCCCTGCACCGCCGTTCCATATCCTAACCAACCATTCAAGATAATCGCCATGACGCGTCTCCCGCCTGCTTGCTGACTCAGATCAAAATAGCGGCGTGAACGGCCAGACCGGGACCGGGCGGTACGCCGATGAAAGCAGCCAGTCTCCTGCACCAATCCTCGAACAGACCGGTCCTGTCAGCGACCTCGGACCTGTTCCGCGTCCAGACTGACGCCTTTTCCGTATCGAGATCCTGCGCGCTGTCTGGAATGTTCTGTTCAAGCCCATAGAGTGTCGCCAGCTTTTGACGAATCACCTGTAATTCGCTGCCGGACATGTTGGTCATTCTGAATTCAAGCATTCCATACGCCTGAAAGAACCGCCACGACTGCAGACCTGTCGCACCAGCGCCATATGCCGGGTATCCACAAAACCGCCGGACGTCGACGCGCTCGGCATCCGAAAGCGGATCCATCGAAAGTCCACTGGAGCCGGACATGAGCTGTCCCCCTTCACATTGAGCAGGAATGGGGGAACGCGATGCGCTCCCCCGAAACGGCTCCCTGGGCTATAGGCTTTCGATCACCACACCCCGCTTGAGGTAGCTGTTCGTCGCGGTCGGGATGATGTTGGTGCTTGCGGTGGCGTCGGTGGGAAGCGCATAGCCGCCGATCCAGTACCAGGACTGGGCGATGATCTGCTTCAACCGGTCCAGCGGCTCACGCGTCACCATGACGACGTTGTCCACCTTTTCCATCAGGGACTTCTCGACATCGGGAATGTCGCTGTGCCCTGCATCGGCGTAATCGGCCTCGATCAGCGCGCCCTTGCCGCAGACAATGGCGCGATGGATGGCACCCGCCCCGAGCGAGGCCTGCTGCGGCGCCTCCGTCGTCGGAATGAACCTGACTCCCAGCAACTCCACGACCGACCCGGAATGATACGTCTCGGTCCCATAGGCGCCGCGGTAGAGATACTTGAAGTCGCCATCACGGAACAGACCCAGCATCTGCTGGTCATCCAGATAGCAATGATAGGCGCCGTCCACTGTGGGAACGTTGTTCATCCGTAGCGCCGCGACCGCGGATAGCACCGTCTGAATACCCAGTGTATCGCCAGGCACGTAGCTGTTCGCCCCATAGGTTCCGGTCGGCGCGACCAGTGCGGCCGTCGTCAGCCGTCCGTTCGGACGCAGCACCAGCGGCGCCGTCGACGCGATGACCGGCTGCGACAGTGATCCATCGGAGGTCGTGACGTTCGTCGAGAAGGTCAGCTGCCCGGACTGTCCGTTGGGGGCAGTCGACACGTTCACCGCATCCGCCACGCAGCTGACCAGCGTGTAGGCGTTGCTGCCGACCGTCACCGTCATGCCCAGCGTCGTGCCCACGGACACGACCTGCCCGTAATTGTTCATGACATTCTGGAAACCCCGAATATCATCGACCGACACGATCTTGCCCGCCGACCCCAAGGCGGTATTGACCCTGCTGTTGCCACCCAGATATCCGCCGACACCGTTGTTGGCCCCGCCGAACAGCGCGTTGCGCGCAATGCGGTCGAGAGACTGCATGGCCTGGACACCGTTGGTCCTGGCGTTGGCCAGGAACTGCCCGGCGATCCCGACGCCTTCGCTGACCATGTTGAGGTCGATGGTATCGCCGTACTGGTTGATCGTCAGCGTGTACTGCTCGACGCTCCAGCTCGAGGGGTTCATGCCATTGTCGAAATTCGTGTTCCCGCTCGCGCTCATCGGTGTGGTCACCGGAGCCTTCAGGCCTTTGCGGGTCTTGGTCACCGTTTCACCGATCCGGTTCGGAAAGACTTCACGGTCGGCGATGGACCGGAAGCTCAGCCGGGACTGCAGGCCGTCCTGGAACTCGCGCGCCAGGAAACCCTGCTGGATGATCGGCTGAAGCTGGGAAGGGAAATTCTGAATCGGCATGCGTGACTATGACCTTCTTGGAAGGAAGCCGGACACGATGGTCAGGCTGGAAAGTAGGGCGAGGCGATGTCCCGGGATATTCAGCGCTTGCCGGCGAGCAGGCGGTCCCGTTCGATCCGCCAGGCGTCGCGTGAAAGCTCCCGGGCATCGACAACCACAGGCTGGGCGGGCCGCGGCGCGCGCTGTGTCTGTGCTGTCGTCTCTGACGTCGGTGAAGCGGTCTCGGTGCTGAACAGATATGGCTTGCGTTCACGGAGCGCCGAGATTACTTCCTCGACCCCCAGGACGTCTCCGTGCTCGTCGAAACGAACACCATCGAGCTCAGCCAACTTCAGCGCATCCAGGTCAAGGATACCCGAGCGGACGGCATGGGTTCGGAGTTCCGCCTGCAGCACTCGGCCGCGTGCCTCCTCCTGAACGGCGGCAATCGCATCGTCACGCTCACGAAGTGCGACGGCAAGGGCTGCATCGCGCTCGCTCTGAGCAAGCCTGGCCTGCTCGCGATACAGCGCGACCTCACTGCGCAGCTGCTTTTCGGTATCGGTAGTCTCCGGCGGCGCCTCCACCGCCTCGACCAATTCCGTTGTCTCGATCGCATCGAGACGGTCTTGGTTCTGCTCTGCCATCGGCTGGACAGCTCCCTCAATTGCGCCGACAGCCCGCCGTCACCTGACGGCAGGCCGATCGTCGGCTGGAACTCTTTTGGACGGACGCGTGACTACTCGGCGAGCGAGGCGTCTGGGGTATCCGTTTCCGTTGTACCCGCTCCGGCGAGACCGTAGAGCGGGGCCACGATCGCGTAGGCCGCCCTCTGATCAATGACACCGGCCTCCAGCAGCGTGGCTACACTCGAGGCCTGCGCCTGGCGGTCATTGAAGCTTGCAGGAAACCAGCTCGGCCAGGACAGGCCCAGACCCTTGGGGTCGAGATCCCGATAGGCGGTCCCTCCGACCACTATGCCGCCCCGCAACCTGCAGGAAGCGCGACAAAGCATACCAAGCAGGCTCAACAAGCCGCCGTCGCCATAGGCGATCCTGAGACGATCCGCGAGCCAGATCAGACCCTGGCACATCATCTCGATCGCCCTGCCGCTCGGCGCCGCACCCGCGCGATCGCCATGCGCCCGGTTGCCATGGATCGACTCCAGCGCCAGTGCGCGCAGCTCCTTCACGTGCGCGAGCACGGCTGCTGCGGCGTTCCCGTTGATTTCGAGAAGCTTCGCATCGCCCTCCGGCGGAAGCGTCAATGCCGCGGCCGCCCCCCCGATCCGCACAGGTGACGCCCCGCCGAGCCCGGACGAGGGATCCTTCAAGACCAGGGTCGGATCGGATCCATATTTCAGGCCACGTCCCGCCTGCGACAGGAGATAATCGACCTCGATCACCGTATCGATCGCCGCGGCGAACGTGCAGGTGCCGTCGGGACCGTCCTGATCGTGTCCAGCGTTCCCGGAGATGTTCCGGATCCACACGATCGGTACGAACCCGAGCCCATGTACGACGGTACGGTCGGGATCGATCGTCATCGACGTCGGATCATCGCCTGCAGGAATTGGCCTGAACCACAGCTCGGCCTGGTCATCCCAGATACGCTTGAACCAGAACACGCCTGCTGCCGGATCGATGTCAAAACCAAGGCCGAACAAGGCCGCGGCATCGACCTTGTAACACTCGACAACGCTTTCGAGTTTGCCTGGATCGTCCCATCGCCATGCCGGCGTCAGGTACTTCGTGCTCAACACGGACAGGAACGGGCGCGACTTCACGATACGCACCTGGATAGCCACGGATCCGACCGACCCGCGGGTCGCGGCCTCGAGCATCGTCTCCTTCAGCCGGCAATCAGACACGAGTTCATTCAGCACCGTCGCCGTACGCCCGTCAGCCACCTTGATCGTCGGCCAATGACCCTCGCTGAAAAGCAAGGAAACGGAATCTTCGACGACGACGCGGCACAGACCTGTTCTCACGGTCGGCCGTCGCTCATCGAGCGGAATATACTCCCCCGCCTCGGTTCGTTCCTTCGAAAACGGATAGGGCAGCGTATCGTACTGCCGCCCCTCCAGCATGGTCTCGAGCGCTGCGAGCTTGAAACTGCGCGACGGCATGGCGGGATCACGCGGCATGCGTGCCTGTAGGGAGATCCAGTCCATATTCTCAGCGCTCCATCAGACCGCTGAGTGAATAACCGGCCTTTACACCCTGACGGCTGTACAAATAGTAGCCGCTCGCATCGACCAGATGATCGAACCCCTGGCTCTTGTCCGGCTCCGTCGTCCCCTCGCGGTAGACGAGCCGCTCATAGGCTTCGATGGATTTGACGCAACGCCGATCGACCTTCGCCAACGTCGAACCATCTGCAGCCCTGAAGTGCCGGTTCATGACGTTGATCCGATCGCGCACCGGTGGATGGGATCGCGAAACCGCCACCTGGAATCCTTTCTCGCGAAGAATGCTGATATCGGTTCGTCCACCAGCCGAACTCCGACGCTGCGCTCCGGCCGGGTCCGGATAGACTGTTATATGATCGACCGTCTTCCGCCCCGGCTCGAAACTATCTCTGCCGTATCGCCTGACGATCTCCGCAGTCATCTCATCTGTATTCGACGTCGGCATGATGATCTCATCGACTTGATTGGTCGCATGACCGACTTCCTGCCAGACGGTGGCCGACATCGGATTGATGTTGAAATCCATCCCGATATGGAGCGGCTTTGCCGAATCATAACTGCAGCTGCCGACATTTTCGGCTCGGCTAAAGCTGTAGATTACCCGTCCTGCGTAAGTCTCGAAGCTGGCACAATACTCCTGGCGGAACGTTCTATGGTCCATCTCACGCTCGGCCGCCTCGAGTTCGGCTCTCGGCACGTTTCCCCCGTCCTTGGTCGTGAACAGAAATGACCGGTAGCTCGCATCGCCGCCTGGCTGCCCCAGCACATAGGCATCGCGGAAATGATCGAAGCCCTTGGGCGTTCCTATGAAGAGGGCGTGACCGCGTGCCGTCGAGAGCATCGGTCGGATGACTTCCGACCAGGCGGTCGGACGGCAGTCCGCCCACTCGTCACCGCCGAAGAACCACAGACCGGAGCCGCGAAGGTTGTCGCAGGCATCGAGCCCGACAAGACGAATGATATGACCCGATTTCAGCGTCAAGGCGCACAGGGTCTCATTGGGTCGGCCGAGTAGCCATCTCTTAGGAATGGTCGCCTTAATACGCGCCCACATGACCCGCTTTGCCTGCAGGAAGGTCGGCGCACCGTACCAGATCTCGTTCTCGGTGCCGATGGCGTGTCGTACGGCAAGTCGGGCTGCCCGACGAAGCTCCTCGGCCATCAGGAACGTGTTGTGAGTCGGGATATACGACTCGCTGCAGAGAAAAAGCTTGGACCGACTATCGACCTGCAAGCAACGAACGGGAACGCTCTCTACTCTCTCGATGGATACGATACGATGACGTCCACCTGACAGGCCGTCCATCCAGGACATGCTGTTCCCGGAAAAGCGAGTCATGAGTCCGAGGGAATTGCAGAGTTTCTTTATTCGAAGCAGCCGGTCCGTCGTGTCATGCAGCGTCGAAACGCCTTCTTTGCATACGCCGCACCGTGCCACCAAGCGGTTCAGGAATTCCCGTTTACGGGTCGCCTGCGCAAGACCGAGGGGCGATGCGGAACCGACCGGTAGGCAGGCCGCGATCTCGATGGTCCTGCCCGCCAGCAGATGCCGGGAGAGCATATCCGTCTGCAGAAGCAGCGCCCGGCTACCCCCGTCGACGATGACCTGCCAGAGATGTTCGTCGTCCGCTGTTATGGAAGTGCCATCGCCGAACGAAACGCGGTTGCATGGCCGCCCGTCCATGACCTGCGTAGCGAAGACGACCCGGCAGATGGAACCGGCCTCGTCGAAAAGACGGTCACCGACTTTGACATCGCCCATCGTCACAGAGCCGTCAGGCGAGGGCAGGAGTGTGTCGAGGCCAAGCGCCTTGCCGAACCGCCTGCCGCATACGGCGACCCTGAAACGCGCGTTATCGTCCCACCCCGCCTCGTAGATCGTCCATTGTGCCGCGGTCAGGCTGGGTCGCTTGCCACTGGCGCTAAGCCATCCGTTTGGGGGGATCTTCGTCAGACCCAATCTCCTCAATAAAAGCCCGGGGATCGGCAGGTACTGCGGCAGCGCTTCTCGTCTGATACTTGTCCGGCCTGCTGCCTCGCAGCAGCATCACCAGCAGCGGGTCACTGTACCGGCGCCTGATGACCGGCTGGTTCGTGACAGGGTCCAGAACCGGCTTGCCGTCCTTGAGAACCGGTTGCTCGACACCCTCTAGGGCTCGACGCCACGCTTCCGCCTCCAGCTGATCGATTGCCTCATCCATCGCCTCGCCATAACTACGTTCGAAATCCTCGTCGACTTGACGTAGTTCCCTCACCTGGCGGCGTGTCAATTTCGCGGCCTGGCAGGCAAGCGAGAGATTGCCCGTCTTGGCCAGCATTCCCAGAAGGCGGTCCTTCTTCAGAGAGGTGGCGGCGGCATGGATGCTGGCACCCGGAAAACCCTGTGGGTCTCCCGACATCACCGGGCTCAGTTGTAGCGTACCGCGCCGACCCGGCGGCCACGCGACGCTGTCGAGGCAAGAAGATTGCTGCGGACCGGGGGACTGTCCTCGAAACGCCGGGTGACTTCCTCGCGCTTTAGCGCGTCCAGGATGCGACCCTTCAGGGATTCAGGAATCCTGCCCAGTCTGTTGAGGTTGGTCGTGCCAAATCGCTTGAGCGGCACGCAACGCACGACAACGTCCTGCATCGGCACGCCACTTGCGGCGAGTTCCGACCAGTGATCGGGGACGACATCCGCCCGGTGTCGAGCGTTTGTCTGACTTTCAAGCCGCAACAGGGTCAATTCATCGTCGACAGTCGATTGGACGATGTAGACAGAGGTGCCACAGGCAACCACGTCTCCTGACATGATCTGGACAGATGTCGTGAACATCAAAGGCACCCTCTGCAAAAAGGCCTATAAAAAAGCCCGCCCGGTCTCCCGGGCGGGCGCAACAATTCGAGTATGAGAAACTTATAGATCACCCCGGGTCCAACGTCAATCGTTAGTTTAAAGTTACGATATTTTTTAAAACGAAACAGGCGCCCCACCGAAGCGAGGCGCCTTTTTCGTTAAGCATCCGTAGTCTCAGAGAGGTTGCCTTCGTGACCGATCGAACGCCTCGTAGAGTTCCGTAAGTTGCTGCAGCAGAAAGACCAGTTGCGCAGCAATCTTCTTCCGTCCGTTGATATCTCCGCCCAGCAATTTCCCGGCGATCGCAGAAAACGAAAGTTCGTCGATCAGAAGGAGCCGAAGACGAATTTCACCGCAAAGACCGAGACTTTGGCGTACTGTCCTGCAACGTCCGACAGCTTCGGTCCGGGCCAGCATCGCCGCATGGATGTCGGGCGCTTTTCCGGATCTGCGAGCCGCCGGATCGCGGGCGCCGATGACACCCATCACATAGTCCCTATACCAGCGCTCGGCCGCGTCGACCTGGGTCTGGTCGATCTCGCCCGACTTCGAGAGCGTGGCAAGACCACCGACGACGCGTTGCACGTCTCCCTGGATGCGCAGTATCTGTCCTTTGCCAGCCCTGTATAGTGGAGCACGCTCGCTCGTGACCGTGGTCGGGGCATGCATGTCGATCGCGGCGATGTCAGTAATCATGTTCCGTCGGACCCTGGCTATGTCTGTGGTCGATTACTGTACTTGCTTCAGAGATACCGGGCCT
>CAZZZA010000013.1:0-41074 GCA_964658455.1 uncultured Lichenihabitans sp. | reverse complement strand
GCCTCGTGCTGCGCTGGCTGTCTGGGTACCTCAGCTGCCGCTGCTGCGGCTGCCGGCGTTCGAGGCCTCGACCCCGTTGCGGATCGAACTGGCGCTCGACTGCCTGGCCGGACGGCGCGGGCTGGCGGTCGGCGGGCTGTGCTGATTTTGCATCCCGCGCGCTGCTGTCCCGCACGGATCACATGGGCGTGGTGACAGGTTTGTGTCGCAACCCCCTCAACGTGCCTCTATTTTGGTTCTGCGGGCGATGTGGCGGCCGAAAGCCCGCCGTCGGCGTGCGGCGATGTCCGCTGGACAAGGCTGTTGCGTTGCTGCGATGGGTTGGGTCGTGCGCCGACCGGCGGCGAGATGAAACGGGTTGGTCGATCTTGGTTGTGAGTGAAGTCTTGCCGGGCCTGAGCGGAGCGCCTGGACGATGATCGGGCTCGTGCTCATCACGCATTTCGAGGTCGGCACCGCGCTCCGGGTGGCGGTCGAGCATGTGGTCGGGCCGCAGCAGCAGCTGGCGACCCTGTCGATCGGCGCCGACGACGACATCCAGGCCAGGCGGCGCGACCTGGAGCTGGCGGTGGCCGCGGTCGATCGCGGCGACGGCGTGGTGATCCTGACCGACATGTTCGGCAGCACCCCGTCCAACCTGGCGATCGCGCTGATGGAGCGGGGCGGGATCGAGGTGATCGCCGGCGTCAACCTGCCGATGCTGGTCAAGCTCGCCAAGATCCGGTCGGACCGCACGCTGGACGAATGCGTCGGCATCGCCGAGCTGGCCGGCCGCAAATACATCGCTGCCGCATCGCATCTGCCCGCTGCCTGCCTGGGCGGCGCCGCCTGCTGCCAGACCGCGCTGGCTGGTCCGGATGCGGCGCACGACGCGACCCTGGGTGCCGGTCCCGATGCCGCGCTAGGAGCCATGCCGGCCGGTCTTCCCGTGCAGCGGGTCGCGGCGCTCGCGAGCTAGCGTGACGGTCGATGGTGGCACCGACCGGCTGAGCCGCAGCGTCACCATCGTCAATCTGCGTGGCCTGCATGCCCGCGCCGCCGCCAAGTTCGTGGTCGCCGCCGAGCGCTTCTCCACCCCGGTCGAGGTGTCGCGCAACGGCGAGACCGTGTCGGCGCGTTCGATCATGGGCTTGATGATGCTGGGTGCCGGCCGCGGCACCACCATCGTGCTGCAGGCGGATGCGGACGGCTGGGACGCGCAGCAGGCGCTCGAGGCGCTGGCGCGCCTGGTCGAGACGGGCTTCGATGAGCAGGAGTGAGCCCACCGGCGCGAAGGCCCCGCGCAAGGCGGCCGCGAAGGCCACGGGGCGGGCGGGCGCTAAGCCGGCGCGGGCCGCCGCGCCGATCGAGGAACGGCGGTTCTCCGGGATCGGCATCTATTCCGGGATCGCGGTCGGTCCGGTGGCGTTCGCCGACGAGGCGCCGGCCACCATCGACACCCATACGCTCGAGCCGGCCCAGATCGAGCCGGAACTGGTCCGGCTGCGCGAGGCGGTCGAACGCTCGCTGCGCCAGCTCGAGAAGCTCAAGAACCGGCTGGCGCTGCTGTCGGAGGATACCCAGGCCGAGATCGCGCCGCTGCTCGACGCGTACCGGCAGATGCTGGGCCCGTCGCGGCTGCTGCGCCAGATCACCCGGCGCATCACCGAGGAACGGCTCAATGCCGAGGCGGCGGTGCTAGCGGAAGCCGAGACGCTGGCCGCGCGCCTGGCCGAGGCCAGCCTGTCGGGCGGTGCCGATGCAGAGGAGGCGACCTCGGCGCTGCGACGCGGCGAAGAGGTGCGCGAGATCGGCCGCCGGCTGGTGCGCAACCTGATGCGCGCGCCGTTCCGCTCGTTCTCCGGCATGCCGCCGGGCGCGGTGCTGGTGGCGGAGCAGTTGCGGCCGGCGGACGCGGCGCTGATCGATCCGGCGCGGATCGCCGGCGTGGTGATGGATGATGGCGGCGTCACCGACCATACCGCGATCATGCTGCGCGCGCTCGGCATTCCCGCCGTGCTGGGGGTCGCCGGGTTCAGCGCCCGGGCGCGGTCGCTGATCCAGTCCGGCGGGCGCTCCGGGGTGCAGGTGGTGGTCGATGGCGCGGCCGGCACGGTGACGCTCGATCCGGCCCCCGCCACCCTGGCCGCGGCGCGGCACGCGGTGGTCGATTACGCGCGCGAGCGCCAGAAGCTGGCCCGGCTGCGGCGGCTGCCGGCGCGCCTGTCGGGCGGCGAGACGGTCGAGCTGCAGGCCAATCTGGAGCTTCCGGCGGAGCTGCCGCTGATCGCCCAGGCGGGGGCGGCCGGGATCGGACTGCTGCGCACCGAGTTCCTGTTCATCAATTCCGACACCATGCCGGACGAGGCGTCGCAGGAGCGGATCTACCGCGCGGTGCTCGCGGCGATGGGCGGCGACTGCACCACCATCCGCGTGCTCGACTGGGGCGGCGAGAAGCACAGCGAGGCGCTGTCGGGCATCGGCTTCCTCGGCGCCGACCTGAACCCGGCGCTGGGCCTGCGCGGGCTGCGGCTGCTGTTGCGCCACCCCGCGGTGCTGGAGACGCAGTTCGCCGCGATCCTGCGCGCCGCCGCCGAGGGCCCGACCCGGGTGCTGCTGCCGATGGTGACCACGGTGGCGGAGCTGCGCGAGGCCCGCGAGATCTATGAGCGGGTCGCGCGCCGGATGCGGCGCAAGGGGGTCCGGCTCGGCGACACCCTGCCGCCGCTCGGTATCATGGTCGAGACCCCGGCGGCGGCACTCGGCGCCGAGGCGCTCGGCCTGGAAGCCGAGTTCATGGCGATCGGCACCAACGACCTGGCGATGTACACGCTCGCGGTGGATCGCGCCGCGACCGGCGTGCAGGCGCTCTACGAGCCGCTGCACCCGGCGGTGCTGCAGCTGATCGCGCATGTGACCGGGGTGGCGCTGCGCCTGCGACGGCCGGTGTCGCTGTGCGGCGAGATCGGCGGCAACCCGCTGGTGGTGCCGTTGCTGCTGGGCATGGGGCTGCGCTCGTTCAGCATGAACGCCTCGGCGATCCCGAAGGTGAAGCAGGTGGTGCGCCATACCTCGCTCGACGAATGCCGCCGGCTGGCGCGCCGGGTGATGGAGGAGAGCGACACCGAGCAGGTGCTGCGGCTTCTCACCGAGTTTGCGCGGCGCTAGAAGGCCGCTCCTGCTGTCCGGCGTTGGGGATACACGCATGACTTCCGACATCCTGCCGATCCGGCGCGCCCTGATCTCGGTGTCCGACAAGACCGGTCTGCTGGCGCTGGCGCAGGCGCTGGTGAAGCATGGCGCCGAGCTGCTCTCCACCGGCGGCTCCGCCCGGGCGCTGCGGGAGACGGGCCTGAGCGTGGTCGAGGTGTCGGACCATACCGGCTTTCCGGAGATCCTGGACGGGCGGGTCAAGACGCTGGTGCCGCAGATCCATGGCGGCATCCTGGGCCGGCGCGATCTGCCGGAGCATGTGGCGCAGATGCAGCAGCATGCGATCGCGCCGATCGATCTGGTGTGCGTTAACCTCTACCCGTTCGAGGCCACCGTCGCGTCCGGCGCCGCCGCGGACGACTGCATCGAGAACATCGATATCGGCGGCCCGGCGCTGATCCGCGCCGCCGCCAAGAACCACCAGCATGTCGCAGTGCTGACCGACGCCGCGCAATACCAGGCGCTGATCGACAGCATCGCCACCCTGGGCGGCACCACCCTGGCCGATCGCCGCGCCTGGGCCGGCGCCGCCTATGGCCGCACCGCCGCCTACGACACCGCGATCGCCGGCTGGTTCAGCGCCGAGCGCGGCGACCTGCTGCCGCCCCGGCTCGGCGTGGTCGGCACCCGGGTCGAGACGCTGCGCTACGGCGAGAACCCGCACCAGCGGGCCGCCTTCTATGCCGACGGCAGCGACCGTCCGGGCATCGCCAGCGCGGTGCAGGTGCAGGGCAAGGCGCTGTCGTTCAACAACCTGAACGATACCGATGCCGCCTTCGAGGCGGTGGCCGAGTTCGAGCGCCCGGCGGTGGTGATCGTCAAGCATGCCAACCCGTGCGGCGTCGCCGAGGCGGACGACCTCGCCACCGCCTGGGAGCTGGCGCTGCGCTGCGACCCAGTGTCGGCGTTCGGCGGCATCGTCGCGGTGAACCGCACCCTGGACGAGGCGGCGGCGACGCGGATCGCGGCGATCTTCACCGAGGTGATCGTGGCGCCGGAGGCCACAGAGGCGGCGAAGGCCGTGCTGTCCGCCAAGAAGAACCTGCGGCTGCTGCTGACCGGCGGGCTGCCCGACCCGCAGGCGCCGGGCGTCGTGGTCAGGAGCGTGGCCGGCGGCTTCCTGGCGCAGACCCGCGACGACGGTCGCGCCACCGCGTTCCGGGTGGTGACGAAGCGGGCGCCGACCGAGGCGGAGCTGGCCGACCTGACCCTGGCCTTCAGGGTCGCCAAGCACGTGAAGTCGAACGCGATCGTCTATGTCCGCGACGGCGCCACCGTCGGTGTCGGCGCCGGGCAGATGAGCCGGGTGGATTCCGCCAGGATCGCCGCCGCCAAGGGGGAGGAGGCGGCAAAGCTGGCCGGGCTGGCGCAGCGGCTGACCGAGGGCAGCGTGGTGGCGTCGGACGCGTTCTTCCCGTTCGCCGACGGGCTGGAGGTGGCGATCGCGGCCGGCGCCACCGCGGTGATCCAGCCGGGCGGCTCGATCCGCGACGCCGAAGTGATCGCCGCCGCCGACAAGGCGAACATTGCGATGGTATTCACCGGAATGCGTCATTTCCGCCATTGAGTGCCATTCTCAACTTGGGCGTTGTTATCGAGAACCGTTTGCAACGCAAATAAAACGACTTGAAAACTTACGCAGCCGTGGCACATGTCGCGGATGCGCAAGATCGACGACCTGACCGAGAGCGAACTGCTGGCCCTGGCGATCGCCGCCGAGGAGGAGGACGGGCGCATCTACGCCGACTTCGCGCATCACCTGCGCGAGAACTTCCCAGACAGCGCCGGGATCTTCGACGAGATGGCGCGCGAGGAGCAGGGCCATCGCCGCGCCCTGATCGACATGCATACCGAGCGATTCGGCGCGCACATCCCGCTGGTGCGCCGCCAGGACGTGGCCGGCTTCGTGCAGCGCAAGCCGGCCTGGCAGGTGCAGCGCTCCGGGATCGAGGCGATGCGCCGCCATGCCAGCCAGATGGAACGCGACGCGGCGCGCTTCTATCGCCAGGCGGCGCTGCGCACCAGCGATGCCTCGATGCGCCGGCTGCTGGGCGATCTCGCCGCCGCCGAGGACGCGCACGAGCAGGCCGCCGGCGAGATCGCGCTGCGCCGCCTGCCGGCGGCCAAGCGCGAGACCGAGGATGACGATGCCCGGCGCCGGTTCGTGCTGCAGGTGGTGCAGCCCGGCCTGGTCGGGCTCATGGACGGCTCGGTCTCGACGCTGGCGCCGGTGTTCGCCGCCGCGTTCGCCACCCACCTGCCCTGGAACGCGTTCCTGGTCGGCGTCGCGGCGTCGGTGGGCGCCGGGATCTCCATGGGGTTCGCCGAGGCCCTGTCCGACGACGGCAAGCTCTCCGGACGCGGCGCGCCGCTGCTGCGCGGCCTGATCTGCGGGCTGATGACCACCGCCGGCGGCATCGGCCATACGCTGCCGTTCCTGATCCCGAACTTCGCCCAGGCGCTGGCGGTGGCGCTGGTGGTGGTGGTGGTCGAGCTGGCGCTGATCTCCTGGATCCGCTGGCGCTACCAGGATACGCCGCTGCTGTCGGCGGCGATCCAGATCCTGTTCGGCGGTGGGCTGGTGTTCGCGGCCGGGGTGCTGATCGGCTCGGTGTAGCGCGCCGCGAAACGCGCTATCCTGCCCGCCATCATGCGCATCCCCGCCTCCGCCCTGCTGTTCCTGTGTCTGGCCGCCGCTCCCGGGCCCGCCCTCGCCGCCGCCGCCGCCGACGCGCCGGCGGCGCTCACCCCGGCCGACCAGGGCTGGGTCGACAGGATCCAGGACACGCTGGCCGGCATCACCACGCTGCGGGGCCGCTTCGAGCAGATCGCGCCGGACGGCCAGCGCAGCACCGGGACCGTGTGGCTGGACCGTCCCGGCCGGATGCGCTTCGAGTACGACAAGCCGAGCCCGCTGCTGCTGGTGGCCGGCAACGGCAAGCTGGTCTTCACCGACAGCGCGCTGGGGCAGACCACCGACATCCCGCTGGACCGCACCCCGCTCGGCCTGCTGCTGCGGCCGAGGCTCAGCCTGTCTGGCGACGTCACCATTACCGGCTTCTCCCACGCCGACGGGCTGCTGCAGCTCACCCTGGTCAGGACCGCCACCCCGTCGGAGGGCAGCCTGACCCTGCTGGTCGCCGACAACCCGCTGCTACTGCACGGCTGGCGGGTAGTCGACGCGCAGGGACGCGAGACCCGGATCGCGCTGTCCGACCTGGCCAGCGGCGTCAGCATGCCGGCGCGCCTGTTCGACACCAATGCCGCCGACGCCGGGGCGCGCTGAGCCGAGGAACCCGCCGGCGGTTGATCCGTTTTCTCCAGGCAAGGGCAGCATCGCCCTCGAGAGGGAGACCTTCCATGGTTGACAAGGATCGCGTCGAAGGCATCGGCCAGCAGATCAAGGGCACGGTGAAGGACATCGCCGGCAAGGTGACCGGCAACGACAAGCTGCAGGCCGAGGGCAAGGCTGAGAAGGCCGCCGGCAAGGTGCAGGAAGGCGTCGGCAAGACCAAGGACACGGTCCGCGACGCCGTCAAATAGGCCCACGCCGCACGCAGGTCCGGGGGCGACGCCTCCGGACCCCGCGAAAGCCTGGCTTTGGAAACCGGCCATGGGCTGCTAAGCGGGAACCATGTTCCAGACGGCTCTTTGCGGCGCGCTGATCTTTACCGGCGACACCATTCTCGTCGACCACGCCCTGCTCCTGGCGGGCGATCGGATCGCCGGTCTTGCGCCGCTCGCAGCACTGCCGCGCGATGCACGGATGCAGGATGTCGAGGGGCTGCTGGCGCCCGGCTTCCTCGATCTCCAGGTCAATGGCGGCGGCGGCGTCCTGTTCAACGATACCCCGACCGCCGACGCCGCGCGCGCGATCGCCGAGGCGCATGCCCGGCACGGCTGCACCGCCATCCTGCCCACCTTCATTACCGGCACCCGCGACGGCATGGCGCAGGCGCTGCTCGCGGTGCGGATCGCGCTCGCCGACCGGGTGCCCGGCATCGCCGGGCTTCATCTGGAGGGGCCGTTCCTGAGCCGCGCCCGCAAGGGCGCCCACGATCCGGCGCTAATCAGGCCGATGGACGAGGACGATCTGCGGCTGCTGCTCGAGAGCGGGATCGAGCATCTGCTGCTGACGGTGGCGCCCGAGACGGTGACGCCGGCGCAGATCCGCCGGCTGGTCGAGGGCGGGGTGATCGTCAGCCTGGGGCATAGCGACGCCGACCACGAGACGGTGTCGGCGGCGATCGATGCCGGCGCGACCGGGGTCACGCACCTGTTCAATGCGATGTCGCAGATGTCGGGACGGGCGCCGGGCCTGGTCGGCACCGCGCTCGATCGCGACGAGATCTGGGCCGGGCTGATCGCCGACCTGCACCATGTCGACCCGGTGATGATGCGCATCGCGCTCGCCGCCAAGCGCGGGCCGGGCCGGCTGTTCCTGGTCAGCGACGCAATGCCGCCGGCCGGCAGCAGCCTCGACCGCTTCACCCTGAGCGGCCGCACCGTCTTGCGACGCGACGGCCGGCTCGCCTTCGAGGACGGCACCCTGGCCGGCGCCGACCTGACCATGGACCAGGCGGTTGCGAACATGGTGGCGTCGCAGGGGCTGCCGGTCGAGGAGGCGCTCCGGATGGCGTCGCTCTACCCGGCCCGCTTCATGGGCATGGAGCCGGCGCATGGCCGCATCGAGGCCGGACGCCCGGCCGATCTGGTGCTGCTCGACGAGGCGCTCTCCTGCGTGCGGCTCTGGCAGGGCGGCGTGGCCAGCGGTCAGCCGGCCTCGGGTGCGGTGTCGGGCGGGTCGTCCGCAGTGGTGCGGGCATCCGCCAACTCCATCGCCCGCGCATAGACCACGCGCTTCGGCAGCCGGACCGCGCCCGCCACCAGCGCCGCCGCATCCTTGACCGACAAGGTGGCCAGCGCCTGCCGCAGCCGCGCATCGAGCCCGTCGGCATCATCACCGCTATCGGCGGCGGGCGGCCCGACCAGCACCGTGATCTCGCCGCGCGGCGCGGTCTCGCGATAGAACGCCGCCAGGGCATCCAGCCCGCCGCGCCGCACCTCCTCGAACCGCTTGGTGAGTTCGCGCGCCACCGCCGCCTCGCGGTCGCCGAACACCGTCGCCAGGTCGGCCAGCATCTCGGCCAGACGGTGCGGCGCCTCGTGCCAGATCAGGGTCGCGGCGAGCCCGGCGCGCTCGGCCGCGCGCAACTTGCCGAACGCCTGCAGCCGGGCGGCGGAACGCGGTGGCGCGAAGCCCGCGAACAGGAACGGGTGCGGCGGCAGCCCCGACAGCGTCAGGGCGGTGATCGCCGCGTTGGCGCCCGGCGCCGCGCCGACGGCGATGCCCTCTGCGATCGCCGCCCGGACCAGCCGGTAGCCAGGATCCGACAGCAGCGGCGTGCCGGCATCCGACACCAGGGCGATGCGCTTGCCGGCCGCCAGCAGCGCCAGCAGCGCCGGGATGCGCTGGCGCTCGTTATGCTCGTGCAGCGGTTCGGTGCGGGCGGCGATCTGCTTGGCGGAGAACAGCCGGGCGGTCACCCTGGTATCCTCGCACAGCACCAGATCCGCCTGGCGCAGGCAGTCGATCGCGCGCTGCGTCATGTCGCCGAGATTGCCAATCGGCGTCGCGACCAGCATGAGTCCTCCACGCTCCGGCTGTGGTAGTGAGTCCGCGTCGGCAGAGGAAGGTGGGACGGATGACGGGTCTTCGGGCATCGCTGAAAAGGGCGCGCGTTGTGCGGTCACGTCAACGTGGCGCGGCGCGGGTGCTGGCGACGCGGATACCGCCGCTGGCGGCGACGCTGCTGGTGGGCGCCTGTTCGAGCCTGCCGATGTTCAACGGCGCCGACACCCCCCCGCCGGCGCCGCCCGCCTTCAGCCAGCCGCTGCCGCCGCAGGCGGCGATCGACCTGCCGCCGCCGCCGCCAAGCGGGCCGAAGGTCGGCATCCTGCTGCCGCTGAGCGGGCCGAATGGCGGTCTCGGCGCCAGCATGCTGCGGGCGGCGAAGCTGGCGGTGGCCGCCCCCGGCGGCCCGGTGCTCGACGCGCGCGATACCGCTGGCGGCCAGGATGCGCGCCAGGCCGCGGTCGGCGCCATCGAGGCCGGCGATCGGCTGATCCTGGGCCCGCTCACCTCCGGCGACACCGCCGCGGTGGCGCCGGTGGCGCGCGCCGCCAATGTCCCGGTGCTGGCCTTCACCAGCGACGTCGCGCAGGCCAGCCCCGGCGTCTGGGTGATGGGCGAGACGCCGGAGCAGCAGGTGCGCCGGCTGGTGGTGGCGGCGAAGGCGGATGGCCGCACCAGGATCGCGGCACTGCTGCCCTCCAGCGGCTTCGGCAGCGCGCTGGCGGACGGCCTGACCCGGGCCTGCGCCGAGGCCGGGCTGCCGCCGCCCACGATCCTGACCCATGCCGGGACCCAGGACAGCATCGTCTCGGCGATGCACCAGCTCTCCGACTATGCCGCCCGCAAGGCAGCGGCGGACCAGAAGGCGCAGCAGCTCAAGCAAGCGGCCCCCGCCGCCGCGCCGGTGCCGCCGCCGATGGCGGCGACGCTGGCGCCGATCATGAAGCAGGCGACGCTGGCGGCCCGCGACGCGCCGCCGCCGCCGGACGCGGTGCCGCTGGACCCGCCGCCGTTCGACGCGCTGCTGCTGGGCGATACCGGCCTGCAGCTCCAGCAGGTGATCGGCGCGCTGCAGACCGACGGCGTACGCGCGAGCCAGGTCAGGATCATGGGGCCTGGGCTATGGAGCGCGTTCGCCTCGAAGCTGCACGCGATCGCCGGCGCCTGGTTCGCCGCACCCGATCCGCAGTCGCGGGCCGGGTTCGTGCAGCGCTATGTCGGCGCCTATCACCAGTCGCCGAAGCCGCTGGCGGACATCCCGTACGATGCCGGGGCGATGGCGCGTTCCCTGGCCGCTGACGGCTACGACGCCGCCTCGCTGACCAGACGGGACGGGTTCGCCGGGGTGGACGGCGTGTTCACGCTGCTGCCGGACGGGCATGTGCGCCGGTCGCTGGCGATCTTCCAGATCCAGCCGAGTGGCGGGGCGCTGCTGGTGCAGCCGGCGAGCGGCTCGGTCGCCAACCCGGGAAGCTGACGCGACGCGGCCGCGTCGCCGTGATCGTCAGGCGGCGACGATCGCGGCGCGGGTCAGGACCGGGCGGATGCAGTACAGCGCCTCCTCGAGGCTGGCGAAACTGCCGAGCGCATGGTCGCGCAGATGGTCGATCACCAGCCAGCGCATGCCGTCCGGCCGAATGACGTAAGCCGGGTCGGCGTTCTCGCGCACCCAGATGCTGATCTGTTCCAGCACGATCGGCGAGCCCGCCGGGCCGCGCGGCGACACGTCCACATCGCACAGGCCCATGCTGGTCCCGGCCTCCAGCCAGCGCATCAGGTATTCGCGATGGCGCGGCAGCAGCCGCAGCCGCAGCGGCACGACATTGGAGTTGGCCGGCAGGTCCAGAAGCAACGCAGGCATGGGCATGGATAGACCCTTCGGCGACTGTTCTCGTTTTCGTGAGCAAGATTAACTGTCCCCTGAGAGCCGTCGCAATTGGATTCTGCTGCGAGTCCGGGGCGTCGGGGATCGTTTCGATTCATGGCAAATCGCTGTGGCAAAATTGCAATGAACCGTTACGCGCGCGGCTCCAGCGCCACGGCGCCCGCCAGCCGGTCGATCAGCGCCTCGAGCGCCGCCGGATCCTCCCAGCGCAGCGAGACCCCGGCCACCAGGATCGCCTCGCGCTGCCCGGGATCCAGCCGCGCCGCGTCCTTCGGCGTGGTGATCAGGGTCGCCCCCAGCCGGCCGGCCCGGTCGCGCAGCCGCGCCAGACCCTGGTCGGTGAAGCGGTGATGGTCGGGAAAGCCGCGGGTGTCGGCCAGGGTCAGGCCGCACGCGCGCAGGGCGTCGAAGAACTTGGCCGGCCGGGCGATCCCGGCGAAGGCGAACAGCGGCCGGCCGTGCAAAGCCCGCAGCTTTGGGTCCATCGCCAGGCCGGCGCGCAGCAGAGCAAGGCCTGGCGGCAGCCGGGAGACGGCGCCGGTGCGGTCCGGCCCGATCAGCACCGCGCAGGCGGCGCGCGCCGCCGCGGTGGCGACCGGCTCGCGCAGCGGGCCGGCCGGCAGCAGCCGGCCATTGCCGAACCCGACCGCGCCATCGATCACCAGCAGCGGGAAATCCTGGACCAGCCCGGGACTCTGCATCCCGTCATCCATCAGCAGCAGTTGCGCGCCGGTTTGCACCGCCTGGCGCGCCGACGCGGCGCGATCATGGCCCGCCCAGCACGGCGCGACACCGGCCAGCAGCAGCGCCTCGTCGCCGACCAGCGTCGCCTGGTGGTGCTCCGGCGCCACCAGCAGCGGGCCGGCGCCGACCGTGCCGCCATAGCCGCGGGTCAGGCAATGCACGGCGATGCCGCGTGCGGCGAGGCGGGCGGCCAGATCGAGCGCCAGCGTGGTCTTGCCGGCGCCGCCGACGCCGGCATTGCCGCAACAGACCACCGGCACCGGTGCGGCCCAGCCGGGCCGGCGCAGCCGCCGCGCGGTGAGTGCCGCGGTGATCGGCTCGAACGGCGACAGCAGGCCGGCCGCCAGCCGCGAGCCGGGACCGGCGCCGGTCCAGAAGCCGGGCGGTCTCATCGGCCTTCGCCGTGCGGCCCGTCGGGGGGCAGCAGGTCGAGCAGGCGGCGGGCCAGACGGTCCGGCAGCTCCGGATCGTGCCCGGAGGCCGACGCGGCGGCGTCCGCCATGCGGCGACGGGCCGCGGCATCGCCCAGCATCGCGTCGATCCAGCCGCCGAGTGCTGCCGTGTCCGGCAGCACCGCCAGCCCGCCGGCGTCGCGCAGCCGGGCGATGTCGTCGGCGAAATTCTGCATGCGCGGCCCGATCGCCAGCGCGCAGCCCAGACGGGCCGGTTCCAGCGGGTTGTGGCCGCCGCCCGGCCCATGCGCCTCGGGCAGGCTGTTGCCGAGCAGCACCAGGTCGGTCAGCCGGTAGAGCAGCCCGAGTTCGCCCAGCGTGTCGCACAGCCAGATCCCGCCATCCGCCGCCGGGTCCTGGCCCAGGCTGCGCCGGCGTGCCTGTGGCAGCAGCCGCGCCAGCGCCGCGCCGCGCTGCGGATGGCGCGGCGCGATGATGGTGAGCAGGCCGGGATGGGCGGCCGACAGCGCGTCGTGCAGCGCGGCGATGCACGGCTCCTCGCCCGCATGGGTGCTGGCGGCGAGCCAGGCCGGCCGCCCGCCGATCAGCCCGGCCAGCCGACGGTGCTCGGCCTCGTCGAACGGCAGCGTGTCGGCGGCCTGCTTCAGGTCGCCGTCATGAGTGACGTCACGGGCGCCCAGTGCCCGCAGCCGGGCGGCGTCATGCGGCGAGCGCGCCGAGATCCAGGCGAAGCTGCCGAGCAGACGTCGGGCGACCAACCCGGCCCGCGCCCAGCGCCGGGCACTGCGCTCGGACAGCCGGGCATTGAGCAGCACCAGGGGGATGCCGCGTCGCGCGCAGCCGGCGATCAGCCCCGGCCAGAGTTCGCTCTCGACCAGCACCGCCAGGCCGGGCCGCCAATGCTTGAGGAAGCGTCTGGTCCAGGACGGCACGTCGAGCGGCACGAAGCGCAGGCTGACGCGGCCGGCCAGCCCGGCCTCGGCGAGCCGCGTCGCCGCCAGATGCTGCGCGGTGACGGTGCCGGTGGTCAGCAGCAGCGACAAGGCGCCGTCGTGCCGGCACAGTGCTGCGATCAGCGGCAGCAGCGACAGCGTCTCGCCGACGCTGGCGGCATGCAGCCAGAGCAGCCGGCCGGCCGGACGCGGCGCGGTCTCGATGCCGCGCCGTTCGCCGAGACGCCGCGGCAGCTCCTTGCCGGCCGCGACCCGCCGGCGCAGCAGCAGGCGCAGGCCGGGCGAGGCGATGGTGCCGGCGGCGCCCCAGAGCAGGAACGGCCAGCCGAGCCCTGGCCGGGTCATGCGCCGGCGCCGCGTACGGCCGCATCGAGGGCGCCGGCGATCACCGGCATCGCCTCGCGCCAGCTCTGGCTCGGCACGGCGATCGGCGCCGAGCAGACGATCCGGCCATGGCCGAACGGCAGCGGCAGCAGCATCCGGTCCCAGGAGCGCAGCCGTCGGTGCGGGGTCTTGATGCAGGCGGCGGCGATCACCGGCACGCCGGACAGCGCGGCCAGGCGGGCGATCCCGGGCTGCAGCACCCGACGCGGGCCGCGCGGCCCGTCCGGGGTGATGGCGACCAGGCTGCCCCGGCGCAGCAGATCGAGCAGCTGCAGCAGTGCGGCCGCGCCGCCCTTGTCGCGGGCGGCACCTGGTCGGGCGCGCGCCGACGAGCCAGCGACCACTTCGACGCCCCAGCGGCGCACGATGTCGGTGATCAGCCTGCCGTCGCGGTGCCGGCTGATCAGCACCGTCATCGCCAGCGACGGGTTGGCGCGATGCGCGTGCCACCAGAGTGCCGGGATCAGTGGCAGGCACTCATGCCAGAAGGCGACGATCGCGGTCCGGCCATCCTGTCCGGTCATGTGCGGCCAGGATTCGGCCGGCGCCTCGATGGTCCAGCGCGTGGTGGCGAGGCTGAGGCGCAGATAGGCGCCGATCAGCCGGCCGGCCATGGCGCGCGCCGGGGTGCTGCGGGACAGGCGTTTCAGCATCGCGGCTGTTTCACGTGAAACATCGCGGCGACGGCTAGCGTCCGGTCTGGCCGCGATGCCGCAGCAGATGGTCGGCGAGCACGCAGGCCAGCATCGCCTCGCCGACCGGAACCGCGCGGATGCCGACGCATGGATCGTGCCGGCCGGTGGTGGAGACCGCGACCGGCTCGCCGCCGCGGGTCACGCTATCGACCGGGGTCAGGATCGAGCTGGTCGGCTTGACCGCGAAACGGGCGATGATCGGCTGGCCGGTCGAGATGCCGCCGAGCACGCCGCCGGAATGGTTGCTGTCGAACACCAGCCGGCCATCCTCGGTGCGCATCGGATCGGCGTTCTGCTCGCCGGACAGCGTCGCGGCGGCGAAACCGTCGCCGATCTCCACGCCCTTTACGGCATTGATCCCCATCAGCGCCCCGGCCAGATCGGCGTCGAGCTTGCCGTAGAGCGGCGCGCCCAGTCCGGGCGGCACCCCGGTCGCTTCCAGCAGCACCACCGCGCCTGCCGACGAGCCCGCCTTGCGCACCTGGTCGAGATAGGCCGACCAGACCGGCACCATCGCCGGATCGGGGCAGAAGAACGGGTTGGCATCGACGCTGTCCCAGTCCCACCGCGCGTCATCGATGGCATGCGGGCCGATCCGCACCAGCGCGCCGCGCACCCGCACCGCATCGCCCAGCACCAGCCGCGCGATCGCCCCGGCGGCGACGCGCATCGCGGTCTCGCGCGCCGAGGAGCGCCCGCCGCCGCGCGGGTCGCGCAGGCCGTATTTGAGGTCGTAAGTCACGTCGGCATGGCCGGGGCGGTAGCGGTCGGCGATCGCGCCGTAGTCGCGCGAGCGCTGGTCGGTGTTGGCGATTAGCAGCGAGATCGGCGTTCCGGTGGTGCGGCCCTCGTAGGTGCCGGACAGGATGCTGACCTGGTCCGGCTCCTGGCGCTGGGTGGTGAAGCGCGACTGGCCGGGCCGGCGGCGGTCCAGGAACGGCTGGATGTCCTCGGCGCGCAGCGCCAGGCCGGGCGGGCAGCCATCGACCACGCAGCCGATCGACGGCCCGTGGCTCTCACCCCAGCTCGTGACCCGGAACAGATGACCGAAGCTGTTGTGCGACATTCAGGAAACCGCAGATCATTCCTTGATGGCGGCGATATCGGGCGCCGCCGGATTCTTCATGCCGACCAGATGGTAGCCGCTATCCACGTGATGCACCTCGCCGGTCACCGCTGATGCGAGATCGGAGAGCAGATACAGCCCGGCGCCGCCGACCTCCTCGGTGGTGACGTTGCGCTCCAGCGGCGCGTTGAGCTGGTTCCACTTCAGGATGTAGCTGAAATCGCCGATGCCGCTGGCCGCCAGGGTCTTGATCGGCCCGGCGGAGATCGCGTTGACGCGGATGCCGGCGCTGCCGAGATCGGCCGCCATGTAACGCACCGAGGCCTCCAGCGCCGCCTTGGCCACCCCCATCATGTTGTAGTGCGGCATCACCCGCTCGGCGCCGAGATAGCTCAGCGTCAGCAGCGCGCCGCCCGGGCCCATGAGGGCCGCCGCCCGGCGGCCGACCGCGGTGAAGGAATAGCAGGAGATGTCCATCGCCTGCAGGAACGCGTCGCGCGGCGTGTCGAGATAGCGGCCGCGCAAATACTGCTTGTCGGCCCAGCCGATCGCATGCACCAGGAAATCGAGCTTGCCCCACTGCCCGGCGATCTGGGCGAAGGTCTCGTCCATCGCGCTGTCGTCGGACACGTCGCACGGCAGCACGATGGACGAGCCTACGCTCTCCGCCAGCGGCCGCACCCGCTTCTCCAGCGCCTCGCCCTGGAAGGTGAAGGCAAGCGAGGCGCCCTGGGCGGCGCAGGCCGATGCGATGCCCCAGGCGATCGAGCGGTTGTTGGCGACGCCCATGATCAGCCCGCGCTTGCCCTGCATCAGGGTGCCGCGGAGGGGAAGGTCGGTGGTGACCTCTTGCATTGGCGGTCTCTATCTCGGGATCGGGGAGTGGTTGCTGGGGTTCGTGGTCGCACACCGCTCCTGGTGCGACAAGGCCCCGAATGGATCGCCCTTGGCGCGGGCCGCGGCGCGGCGCAAACTCCGCTGCCCCCGATCCCGCCCGGAACCGCCTCGCATGTCGCACGCCGCTCTCGAACCCGTCGCCGACCCGATCGCGTTGTTCCGCGACTGGCTGCAACACGCGACCGAGACCGAGCCCAACGACCCGAACGCGATGGCGCTGGCCACCGCCGCCGGCGCCGGCGCGCCGTCGGTGCGTATGGTGCTGCTCAAGGATGTCGATGCGCGGGGCTTCGTCTTCTACACCAACAAGCAGAGCCGCAAGGCGGCGGAGATCGGCGAACGGCACGCCGCCGGGCTGCTGTTCCACTGGAAGTCGCTGCGTCGCCAGGTCCGGGTCGAGGGCGCGGTGGAGGATGTGGACGACGCAGACGCCGACGCCTATTTCGCCAGCCGCGCCCGCATATCCCGCCTCGGCGCGATCGCCTCGGACCAGTCGCGGCCGCTCGCCGACCGCGCCGAACTGGAACGGCGTCTAGCCGAGGCGGAGGCGCGATACCCCGACGAGGCGGTGCCGCGCCCGCCGCACTGGTCCGGCTACCGCGTGGTCCCGGAGCTGATCGAGTTCTGGCAGGACATGCCGTACCGGCTGCACGACCGCATGCAGTACAGCCGCGACGCGGCGCGCGGCTGGGACGCGACGAGGCTCTATCCGTGATCCCGTCCAGCCCGAGCCCGTCCAGCCTCAACCCTTCCCTGGGCGACATCGCCGCGATCCTGCTGCCGCTCAACGGGGTTCCCTCGGAGAGCGCCACCCTGTCGCTCGGCCTGACCCTGGCGCGGCGCTTCTCGGCGCAGCTCCAGGTGCTGCATGTCGCCACCGACGGCCGCGACGTCGCGCCGCTGGCGGGCGAGGGCCTGTCCGGGGCGATGGTCGAGGAGATGATGACCGCGGCGGAACGCGATTCCGACCGCCGGGTGAATTCGGCCAGGATGCTGCTCGAGCAGGCGCTGGCCGCCGATGCCCAGGCCGGCGGCGCGCCGATCCCGGTTCGCATGCCGGGCGGCTCGCCGGAACCCGCCCAGGGGCCGAGACAGGCGGGCGTGGTGTTCCGCAGCGTCAAGGGGCGCGAGCACGAGATCGTGGCGCACGCCGCACGGCTGTCGGACCTGATCCTGGTGCCGCATCCCGACCAGGTCGAGGAGGCGCTGTCCTCCTCGGAGGCGCTGCATGCGGTGCTGTTCGATAGCGGCCGGCCGGCGATCATCGCCCCCAAGCAGGCGCCGGCCACGATCGGCAAGCGGATCTGCGTCGCCTGGAACGGCACCGCCGAGAGCGCATCGGCGGTGCTGTCGGTGCTGGGATGGCTGCGGCTGGCCGACAGCGTCCAGGTGCTGCACTCGCCGGACTACCAGCGGCGCGGCCCTGCCGCCTCCGATCTGGTTTCCTACCTGGCGATGCACGGCATCGCCGCCGGCACCACCTGCTTCAAGGCGCAGGGCGGCGATGTGGGGGCGGCGCTGCTGGCGGCGGCGGACGGGTTCGGCGCCGACATGATGGCGATGGGCGCCTATTCGCATTCCAGGCTGCGGCAGCTGTTCCTGGGCGGCGTCACCCGGCACGTGATCGCCCGCGCCACCCTGCCAGTGCTGATGGCGCGCTGAACCGCGCGCCCGCCGGCCAGCCTCAGAGGCCGGCCAGGGTGTTGACCGTCACGATCCGCCATGCCGCCGGATGGCGCTCCAGGATCGTCAGCGACAGGTTCTGCACCGACAGGTGCAACGAGGTCACCGCCTCGACGCCGAGCGCGTGCGCGCAGGCCGCGCGGATCGCGCCGCCATGGCTGACCACGACGATGTCGCGCCCGTCATGCTCGTCCGCCAGCCGCTCCAGCGCCGCCCCGACCCTGGCAAGCACCTGATCCATGCTCTCGCCCTGCGGCGGCACCTCGGCGGACGCCATCGGCCAGAACGGGTGCGGCGCCAGGCTGAGCCGCTCCGGCAGGCGGTGATGCTCGAGCCCGTGATAGTCGCCCATCGACTGCTCGATCAGGTCCGGCTCGACGGTCCAGCCGGTGGCGGGGTAGCCGGCCTTCTGGATGTGCTCGGCGGTGATGCGGGTGCGCGACAGCGGCGTCACCACCCAGGCCGCGTCACGCGGCAGCCGGCTCGCCAGCGCCCGGTACATCGGCTCCTGCGACACCAGCGTCTCCTGGCACAGCGGCACGTCGGTCGATCCGTAGAGCCGCTGCCGGGCGGTCTCCTCGACCAGCGCATGCCGGATCAGCCAGAAGCGTGTGACGCCCGGCGCCAGGGCCGGCGTGTCCAGGAAGGCGGCGTGCTGTGTCATCTCGGTCCGATCGTCGCGTCGCGCCGGCGGGCTGTCCCGGCGACGGCCAGACTGACGACAACATGGTGACGAGAACAAGGCGCGGCGGGCGTGACGGCGTCAAATGTTCGACCCGGCATCGACGCGTCGCCGCGCCATCACGTCCGGGGCGTAGCGCGGCACCGGATCCTGCGCCGCGAGCGCCGGCCAGCAGCGCAGCACCAGGCCGATCTTGGCCATGATGCGGCCGACATCGGCGATCTCGCGCCTGATCCGGCCTTCGCCGCCGAGCCCGGCATGCGACGGTTCGCCGGACAGCAGGCGGGCGCCGACTGAGATACGCAGCGCGCCGGCCATTGCCGCCAGCCGGTCGTCGGCCACCGGTGCCGGCTGGCCGATATGGATCAGCAGCCTGGCCAGCGCGCGCTCCTCGTCGTTGGCGGTGGGCGGCAGCGCGCGGGTGATGTCGGCATTGAGCCAGCGATAGAGCTGTCGCGCCCGTGTCATGTCCAGCGGCAGGCGCGGCCCGGCTCCCGGCCGCTCCGGCTCGAGCACCAGGAAGCTGCGGATGGTCTGCAGCTGGTCCCAGCCTGGGCCGCCGGGCAGCGGGTCGCGGCCCGGTGCCGGGACCGCCACCGCCATCACGTCCGGGCTGTCGGCCAGCGCCTGCTCGACGCCGTCGATGAACCGCGCGGCCAGCACGCAGGCGGTGGCCGGCGGCACCGCGGCGAACGCCGCCATCTCCGCCAGCGCCGCCCGCCAGCGCAGCACCATCCCAGGATTGCCGCCGGGCTCGAAACCGGCGGCGCGGGCGTCCGGCGGCCAGTCCGAGGCCCCGCCGTAATCGGCCAGCCCGGCCGGCAGAAGCGCCTCGCCGCGCAGCCGGGCGGCGATCGCATCGGGCAGCAGCAGCGCGCCGCAGAAGGGCGGGCCGGTGAAGAATTTCGACCCGGTGACCATCACCATCCAGCCGCGATCGAGATAGGCCCTGACCCTGGCGGCATCGAGCCGCGCCTGGCACGCATCGACCACCAGGGCGAGCCGCGCGCCGAGTGCTGCCTGCATGCGCTCGATGCAGCCCATGCCCGGCGCCAGCAGCCCGGTCTTCGACAGGTCGAGACGGTGCAGCAGCACGGTGCGCCCCTGCGCCGCCTCCGCCAGCACCAGGTCGTGGCAGGCGCCGTCCACCGCGTCGGCGGGCAGCAGCGCGCCGGCGGAATCGCGGATCGCCACCGGCAGCACCCTGGTATCGGCGGGAAAGCCGGTGATCAGCGCGCCCTTGTCCACGCTGCGGCCGCGCGCGGTGTCGTGCGCGAAATGCCGGCCGGCGGCGGCCAGCGGCACCCCGGTGCCGGTCTCGTCCGGCGCCAGCAGCACGTTGCTGACCGGCCGCGCCGGCGCGTGGTCCGGGCCCGGCAGGCAGCACAACGCCAGGGCCGCCATCTCCAGATCGGTGCCGGACGCCGCCAGCACCACGCCGCCGGCATCGGCGAGCCCGAAATGCGTGGCGATGGCACGCCGCACTGCCTCGGTCTCGTGCCGCAGCGCCGTCGCGGCGTCGCCGGACAGGCAGGCGATCGCCAGCCGGCGGCGCGCCGCCTCGGCGCCGCCGAAGCCGCGCTCGGACAGCGACGAGGCGGTCGAGGAGGCGAAGGTGATGGCCCACGGCCGCGGCCGGTGCGAGCAGCCGTAATGGTTCAGGCCGGTCGCCGGATCGACCGCCAGCCGCGAATCGCCGCCCTCCGCCATCAGCGTCTCCGCCGGGCCGAGCAGCGGCCAGCAGGCGGCCAGACGCGCCAGCACCGCGTCGCCGACCGCCACCTCGTCGGCGCCGGTGCGCCGGATCGCGCCCTGCAGCGCCCGGACCCTGACCCAGACCAGCCGCAGGGTGGCGCTGTCCGGCATGTCCGGCGCCGCCATCGCCTCGAGCCAGGAGACCGGGTCCGGCCCGGCCTCGCCGGGCGCGTCCAGCAGCCAGAACCGCGCCGCCGTCCGCGCCGCGCACAGCCCGGCCAGCATGCGCAGGCCCGGCGCGTCGCCGGCCTCGGCCGCGTCGAGCAGCATCGCGAGTTCGAGCGCGTGACGCAGGTGGAACGCGCAGACCCGCTCGTCGCCGAGACAGGCCGCCCCCAGCACCAGGGCGCGGTCGGGGTCGGTGCGGAACGGCGTATCCAGCGTGGCGTCGAAACGGATGCGGCGGGTGCCCGCCACCACGCGCAGGTCCGGACGCTCCAGCGCCGCCAGCAGGCTGGTGTGCAGTTGTTCGGCAAACACGCGCGTCTCCTGACCAGCGCCGCAAGATCGCCGGATACTAGGCCAGACCGCGCCCGGCCCGAAGCGGACGATGCGCGAATGCGGCGGTAATAAGGCGGTTGTTCCGGTTCGCGTGATGGTTGCCTGCCGACCCGTGCGCTGCCACTGTGCGCCGCATCACAAATGCCTGAACCAGGCGCTCCGGCACGGGAACCACGAATGCGGATACTTCTCACGGGCGGTTGCGGCTTCATCGGATCCGCGGTGGTCCGTCACCTGATCCGCTCGACCGAGCATTCGGTGGTCAATGTCGACAAGATGACCTACGCCGCCTCCAGGGACGTGCTCGAGGAGGCGCTGACCGATCCGCGCCACACGCTGATCGAGGCCGATATCGCCGACCTCGCGGCGATGAACGCGATCTTCGCCGAGCACCGCCCCGACGCGGTGATGCATCTGGCGGCGGAAAGCCATGTCGACCGCTCGATCGACGGCCCGGCGGTGTTCATCCAGACCAACGTGGTCGGCACCTTCGCGCTGCTCGAGGCGGCGCGCGCGCACTGGTCGACGCTGCAGGGCGAGGCGAAGCAGCGGTTCCGCTTCCACCACATCTCGACCGACGAGGTGTTCGGCGCGCTCGGCCCGCATGATCCGCCCTTCACCGAGACCACGCCCTACGATCCGCGCAGCCCGTACTCGGCCAGCAAGGCGGCCTCCGACCATCTGGTGCGCGCCTGGTTCCACACCTACGGCCTGCCGGCGTTCGTCACCAACACCACCAACAATTACGGCTTCTGGCATTTCCCCGAGAAGCTGATCCCGCTGGTGACGATCAACGCGATCGAGGGGCGCGAGCTGCCGGTCTATGGCGACGGCTCCAACGTCCGCGACTGGCTGTTCGTCGAGGATCACGCCCGGGCGCTGGTGCGCGCGGTCGAGACCGGGGTGCCGGGCGAGACCTATGCGATCGGCGCCCGCCAGCCTCGCTCCAACCTGCAGGTGGTGCAGGCGATCTGCCGTACGCTCGACGAGCTGCGGCCCGACCCGGCCGGCCCGCGCGAACGGCTGATCCGCTACGTGACCGACCGTCCGGGCCATGACTGGCGCTACGAGATCGATGCCAGCCACGCCGAGCAGGCGCTGGACTGGAAGGCGGAGCATGATTTCGAGACCGGGATCCGCCGCACCGTGCAGTGGTATCTGGACCACCAGGACTGGTGGGAGACGATCCGATCCGGCCGCTATACCGGCCAGCGCCTGGGGACCAAGGCATGAGCATTCGTCAGAGTGAGGGCGCGAGCGCGATGAAGGGGATCATCCTCGCCGGCGGGTCCGGGACGCGGCTGCATCCGATGACGCTGGCCGCCAGCAAGCAGCTGCTGCCGGTCTACGACAAGCCGATGATCTATTATCCGCTCAGCACGCTGATGCTGGCCGGCATACGCGACATCATGATCATCTCCACCCCGGCCGACCTGCCGCAGTTCGAGCGCCTGCTCGGCGACGGCTCGCGTTTCGGCGTCACCTTCGAATACCGGGTGCAGCCGACCCCGGACGGCATCGTCCAGGCGTTCCTGATCGCCGGCGACTGGCTCGGCAAGAGCCCCTGCGCGCTGGCGCTCGGCGACAACCTGATCTTCGCCGACCATCTCGGCGTGCTGCTGCGCGCCGCCTCGGCGCGTCCGGAGGGCGCCACCGTGTTCGCCTACCAGGTGCGTGACCCGGAGCGCTACGGCGTGGTGTCGTTCGACGAGAGCGGGCGCGCGCTCGAGGTGGTCGAGAAGCCGGCCAACCCGCAATCGAACTGGGCCATCACCGGGCTGTATTTCTACGACAACCGGGTGCTGGAACTGGCCAAGCGGATCAAGCCGAGCCCGCGCGGCGAACTCGAGATCACCGATCTCAACAGGCTCTATCTCGAGGAAGGCACGCTGCATGTCGACCGGCTCGGCCGCGGCTGCGCATGGCTCGATGCCGGCATGCCGGACAGCCTGATGCAGGCCGGGACCTTCGTGCAGACCATCCAGTCGCGCCAGGGCATGCTGGTCGGCTGTCCGGAGGAGGTCGCCTTCCGGATGGGCTTCATCGACGCGCATGCGTTGCGGGAGCAGGCGAAGAAGCTCTCCAAGACCGAGCTCGGGCGGTTGCTGCTCGAACTGGCCGACGGCGTCCACGCCTAGCCGCTTGCGTCGGGCTGTTATCCACAAGAGAGGGAGACGAAGGCGATGAAAGTGGAACGGCTGGCGATCCCGGACGTCGTGCTGATCACCCCGCCCCGGTTCGGCGATGCACGCGGGTTCTTCTCGGAGACCTACAACTATCCGCGCCTGAAGGCCGAGGCCGGCATCGCGCTGCCGTTCGTGCAGGACAACCACTCCTTGTCCAGGGAGCGCGGCGTGGTGCGCGGGCTGCATTGCCAGCTCGGGCCGCATGAGCAGGGCAAGCTGGTGCGCTGCGCCAAGGGCGCGATCTACGACGTCGCGGTCGATGCGCGCACCGGCTCGCCGACCTACGGCAAATGGGTGGGCGCCGAGCTGACCGGCGACAACTGGTCGCAGCTCTGGATCCCGCCCGGCTTCCTGCACGGGTTCTGCACCCTGACCGACGATGTCGAGGTGCTGTACAAATGCACCGACGTCTGGGACAAGGCCAGCGAGCGCGCGGTGCTGTGGAACTGCGACGAGATCGGGATCGACTGGCCGATCCGCGCCGACGAGGCGGTGCTGTCGGACAAGGACAAGGTCGCGCCGTCCTTCTCCGCCGCCTATGGCTGGTTCCAGTACTGATGACCGGGCTGCGATCCGAGGGCGGGCTGGTCCTCGTCACCGGCGGCAACGGCCAGCTCGCCACCTCGCTGGCGCGGCTGGGCGGGCCGCGCATCCACCGCGTCGGCCGGCCGGCGTTCGATTTCGATCACCCCGAGACCGTGGCCGCCAGTTTCGCCACAGCCCGGCCGGTCGCGGTGGTGAATGCCGCCGCCTGGACCGCGGTCGATTCCGCCGAGACGCAACAGGACGGCGCCGCTCGCGCCAACCGCGACGGCCCTGAGCAGCTGGCCCGGCTCTGCGCCGAGGCCGCGGTGCCGCTGATCCATGTCTCCACCGACTACGTGTTCGATGGCGACAAGGGCGCGCCCTATCTGGAGACCGACCCGATCTCGCCGACCGGTGTCTACGGACGCACCAAGGCCGAAGGTGAGCAGCGCGTCCTGGCAGCCAACCCGCGAACCCTGGTGCTGCGTACCGCCTGGGTCTATTCCGCCACCGGAAAGAATTTCGTCCGCACCATGATCGGCGCCGGCGCCAGGAACCCCACTCTGAAAGTGGTGGGCGACCAGTTCGGCTCGCCGACCGCCGCCGACGATCTGGCGGCGGCGATCCTGCAGATCCTGGCCCGGATCGAGCAGGATGGCTGGAAGCCGGACTATGCCGGCCTCTATCACGCCACCGGCAGCGGCGACACCAGCTGGCACGGCTTTGCCGTGGCGGCACTCGAGGCGGCGGCGCGTCATGGCCAGGCGATGCCGGAGGTGCTGTCGATCCGCACCGCCGACTGGCCCACGCCGGCGCGCCGGCCGGCCGACTCCAGGCTGGATTGCGGCAAGCTAGAACGCACCTTCGGCGTCAGGCTGCCGCCCTGGCGCGACAGCTTGTCGCGCACCGTGGACGAGTTGATGGGACGCTCGCCCTCGTGACCCGCGCTCCCGTCGTCTGATCGTCCGATGCTGACCGAGCAGGTCGCCATCCTGCTCTCCACCCGCAACGGCGCCGCCTTTCTCCAGGCCCAGCTCGACTCCATCCTGGCGCAGAGCTGCGGCACCTGGACGATCTACTGGCGTGACGACGGCTCCACCGACGGCACGCCCGGGCTGATGCGGGCGTTCGCCGGCACCGTCGGCCCGGAACGCTGCGTCGAGATCGACAGCCACCCGGGGCGTCTGGGCATCGCCGGCTCGTTCCTCACCCTGTTGCGGGCCGCACCTTCGGACCGCATCGTCGCCTTCGCCGACCAGGACGATGTCTGGCTGCCCGACAAGCTGCTGCGCGGCATCGCCGCCCTCGCCGGCGTCGAGACCGACCGTCCGGCGCTGTACTGCGCCCGGCAGCGGCTGGTCGATGACCGGCTGCGCGCGCTCGGCCTGTCGCCGCATCGCGGCGCGCCGCCGGCTTTCCCGGCCGGGCTGACGCAGAACGTCGCCACCGGCTGCACGGTGATGCTCAACCCGTGCGCCGCCGCGCTGATCGCCGCCTCCCGCGCGCCGGCCGGAACGCTGCACGATTGGTGGTCGTATCTGGTGGTCAGCGCCGCCGATGGCGTGCTGATCGCCGATCCGGCGCCGACCGTGCTGTACCGGCAGCACCGCCGCAACGCGGTGGGCGCGCCGCACTCGGCGATCCGGCGCGGGGTGATGGCGCTGCGGCGCGGGCCGGATGCGTTCATGGGGCTGTTCGCGCAGCATGTCGCGGCGCTGCTGGCCAACCCGCAGGCGCTGTCGCCGCAGGCCGAGGCCGACCTCGCGCTGCTGCAGCAGGCGCTGCGCGGCGGGCCGCTGGCGCGGCTGCGGGCGATGCGTCAGGTTCGCTCGCTGGTGCGCCAGACGCTGCCGGAGACGATCCTGTTCCGGCTCTGGTTCCTGATCGGATGAGGTGCGGCTGATGCGACGAAATCCGATCGGTCTGGTCTGGGGCGCCGGGCTGCTGCTGGCGGTGCTGCTGAGCGTGTTCGGGCCGGGGCTGTTCGCCGCCCTGTTCGGCATCGACCTGCTCGCCGTGTTCAACCGCCTGGCCGACGAGCTGGCGGACTGGCTGCGCCTGCTGGGCGATCCGGCGCGGGCGATGATACGCGGCTTCGCGATCGCCGCCTTCGTGGTGTTCATCGCGCTCTGCGTGCTGGCCAGACGACGCCGGCTGCCGTCGATGGGGATCGCCGTCGGCGTGACGGTGCTGTTCGTGTTCCTGGCCGGCGCGCCCGGCGACTGGGCGGGTTCGCTGCATGGCGCGCACTGGATGCTGGCGCTGCTGCTCAACCTCGGCGCGGCGCTGGTGATGACGCGCCGGCTGTCATGACGCGCGCGGTCAGGGGCCTTCGGGCACCACCGTCCTGACGATCGAGGCGTCCAGCGCCTCGTACTCGTGGTAGGAGATGGTCTCGTACAGTTCGGCCCTGGTCTGCATGCGATCGACCATGCCGTGGGTGCCACCGTCGCGCCGGATCGCGGCATACAGCTCCGCCTGCGCCTTGTTGGCGACGCGGAGCGAGCTGACCGGCCAGATCACCATGCGATAGCCGAACGACTGGAAGGCCTCGGCGGTGAAGAACGGGGTGCGGCCGAACTCGGTCATGTTGGCCAGCAGCCTGACGCCCGGCAGGCGCGCGGCGAACTCGCGCAGCATCTCCGCGCTGGTCATCGCCTCCGGGAAGATCGCGTCCGCGCCGGCCTCGAGATAGAGCCTGGCCCGCGCCACCGCGCCGTCCATGCCCTCCGACGCCGCGGCGTCGGTGCGCGCCACCACGACCAGATGGCGTCGCGCCCTGACCGCGGCCGCGACCTTCAGCGCCATGTCGGCCGGCGCCGCCAGCTTCTTGTCGTTCAGGTGGCCGCATTTCTTCGGCAGCAGCTGGTCCTCGATATGCACCGCGGCGGCGCCGGACTCCTCGAACACGCGGACCATGTGCATGACGTTCAACGCCTCGCCATAGCCGGTATCGCCATCCACCAGCACCGGCAGGCGCGATGCGCGCGCCACCTGGCGGATGAAGAACGCCACCTCGTCGACGGTGATGATGCCGACATCGGGCAGGCCCATCGACGCGGTCATCGCCGCACCCGACAGGTAGCAGGCCTCGAACCCGGCGGCGCGCGCCTGCAGCGCCGCCTGGCCGTTATGCGTGCCGGGGATCTGCAGGATCTCCGGCCGTTCCAGCAACTGGCGGAAACGCAGGCCGGCGGGCTGGTCGGCAAGGTCGGCGGCGTCGAGATACGGCATGGTCGCGATCCGATTCCTGCTAGCCGCGATCGGGCAAGGGTACGAAACGCCGGCTGTCCGGGCCGACATAGTTCGCGGTCGGGCGGATGATCTTGCCGTCCTGGCGCTGCTCGATCACGTGCGCGGCCCAGCCGGCGGTGCGGGCGATGACGAACAGCGGCGTGAACATCGCCGTCGGCACGCCCATCGCCGCGTAGGACACCGCCGAGAACCAGTCCAGGTTGGCGAACATCCCCTTGGCGTCGGCCATGACCTGTTCGATCCGCTCGGCGATCTCGAACCTGGCCAGCGACCCGGACGCGGCGCTGAGTTCGCGCGCCACCTGCTTGATCACCCCGTTGCGCGGGTCGGACACGGTATAGACCGGATGGCCGAACCCGATCACCACCTCCTTGCGCGCGAGCCGGTCGCGGATATCGGCTTCGGCCTCGTCGGCGGTGCCGTAGCGGGCCTGGATGTCGAGCGCCACCTCGTTGGCGCCGCCATGCTTGGCCCCGCGCAGCGCGCCGATGCCGCCGGTGATCGCCGAATACAGATCCGACCCGGTGCCGGCGACCACGCGCGCGGTGAAGGTCGAGGCGTTGAACTCGTGCTCGGCATAGAGCACCAGGGACGCATGCATGGCCTCGACGCAGAGCGGCGTCGGCGTCTGCCCATGCAGCAGATGCAGGAAATGGCCGCCGATGCTGTCGTCGTCGGTATCGATGCAGAGCCGGACGCCGTTATGGCTGTAATGGTACCAGACCAGCAGCATCGGCCCCAGCGACGCCATCAGCCGGTCGGCGATGTCGCGGGCGCCGGGCGCGTCGTGCTCGGGCTTCTCCGGCAGCACGCAGCCCAGCGCCGACACGCCGGTGCGCATCACGTCCATCGGGTGCGCCGATGCCGGCAGCGCCTCGAGGATCTGCCGCACCACCGCCGGCACGCCGCGCAGACGCTTCAGCTTGGTCTTGTAGGCGACCAGCTCTGCATGGTTCGGCAGCGCGCCATGCACCAGCAGATGCGCGATCTCCTCGAACGTGCAGGCCCTCGCGACATCGATGATGTCGTAGCCGCGATAATGCAGGTCGTTGCCGGAGCGGCCGACGCTGCACAGCGCGGTGTTGCCGGCGACGACGCCGGACAGCGCCACCGATTTCTTCGGCCTGGGCGCTGGCGCGTCGGCGAGCGTGTCGGCCATTAGAACAACCCTCCGGCGCCGCGCGTCAGCCCGCCGTCCGGCAGCGCGACGGTCAGCTGCGCCAGCGCGCCGGCCGGCAGCTCCGGCAGACGCTGCACCACCTCCAGGAAGCGCTCGGTCTCGGACGGTTCGAGAATCCCTTCGGTCAGGACTAGGAACTTGTTGATGTAGTCGGAACGCGACCAGGGCGTCCTGCCGAGCGTGTGCGCGTTCGCCACCGCCAGCGCGCCGTCGATCACGCTGCCGTCCTTCAGCGTGATCACGATCCTGCCGCCGAACGCCTTGATCGCCGGATCGTCGGAATGATACCGCGCGGTCCAGTCCGGATCCTCGACGGTGCGGATCTTCTTCCACAACGCCACCGTATCGGCGCGTTGCGCCCTGGCCGGCTCGTAGGAGCGGACATGGTGCCATTCGCCATCCTGCAAGGCCACGGCGACGATGTACATGATCGAATGATCCAGCGTCTCGCGCGAGGCGTGGGGGTCGAATTTCTGCGGATCGTTCGAGCCGGTGCCGATGACGTAGTGGGTATGGTGCGAGGTCTCGATCAGGATCTGCTCGACCGCGTCCCAGTCCCGCACCTGGCGTCCGAGATCGAAACTGAGATCGATCAGCGCCTGGCTCTGGTATTCCGCCGAATGCTGCTTGGTGTAGGTGTCGAGGATCGCCCGCTTGGCCTCGCCGGGTGCCGGCAGCGGCACCTGGTAGTGCGCGTCCCTGCCGTCGAGCATCCAGGCGATCACGCTGTCCTCGCCTTCATAGATCGGGCTCGGCGCGCCCTCGCCGCGCATCGCCCGGTCCACCGCCTCGATCGCGAGCTTGCCGGCATGGCTCGGCGCGAACGCCTTCCAGGACGAGATCTCGCCCTTGCGCGACTGGCGGGTTGCGGTGGTGGTGTGCAGCGCCTGCTGCACCGCCTGGTACGCGGTCTCGGTCGGCAGCGACAGCAGGCTGGCGATGCCTGCCGCCGCCGACGGGCCGAGATGGGCAACATGGTCGATCTTGTGCTTGTGCAGGCTGATCGCCCGGACCAGATCGACCTGGATCTCGTAGCCGGTGGCGATGCCGCGGATCAGCGCCGCGCCGGACGCGCCGGTCTGCTGCGCCACCGCCAGGATCGGCGGGATATTGTCGCCGGGATGCGAATACTCCGCCGCCAGGAAGGTGTCGTGGTAGTCGAGTTCGCGCACCGCGGTGCCGTTGGCCCAGGCCGCCCATTCCGCATGCACCGTCACGTCCGGGCCGAGCCCGAACACGGTCGCGCCGCCGGGCCGTGCGTGCGCCAGCGCCTGGTCGCGCGCCGTCACCACCGGGTGCCGGTTCACCGACGCGATCGCGACCGCGGCATTGTCGATCAGCCGGTTGACGATCATCCCGGCGACCTCCGGCTCGACCGGCACCGGGTCGGTCGCCACCGCCGCGATCTTCCAGGCCAGCTGGCGTTCGCGCGGCAGCCGCTCGCTCTCCGGATGGACACGCACGTCATGAAGGATCATCGCGCAGACCTTTCTGCTACCGGCACGGCTCAGGAAATTGCATTATCCGCCGCCGGCAGCCCCGGATAAACCCCCCGGTCCGGCACCGGGCGAAGCCGGTCAGGGAGGGCGGCGATGGTCGATGTCTGGACGCTGAACCGGGTGGGCTGGGACCGCCGGGTGCAGGAGCATGACCGCTGGACGCTGCCGGTCTCGCAGGCGGAGGTCGACCGCGCCCGGCAGGGCGAGTGGAGCCTGTTCCTGACCCCGACCAGGCCGGTGCCGCCGCACTGGCTCGGCGCGGTGGCAGGCCGGGACGTGCTGTGTCTCGCTTCCGGCGGCGGGCAGCAGGGGCCGATCCTCGCCGCGGCGGGCGCCAGGGTCACGGTGTTCGACGCCTCGCCACGTCAGCTGGCGCAGGACACGATGGTGGCCGGCCGCGAAGGGTTGTCGCTGCGGACCTGCCTCGGGCTGATGCACGACCTGTCGCGTTTCCCGGACCGGTGTTTCGACCTGGTGGTCCACCCGGCGTCGAACTGTTTCACGCCGGAGATCGAGCCGGTCTGGTCGGAATGCTGGCGCGTGCTGCGGCCCGGCGGCGTGCTGGCGAGCGGCTTCATGAACCCGGACACCTACATCTTCGACAAAACCGCCGAGGCGCGCGGCGAACTCGTGGTCCGGTTCACCCTGCCTTACGCCGACCTGACCGACCTGCCGGCCGACGAGCTGCGGCACATGATCGAGACCGAGCACGTCGTGGAATACAGCCATTCGCTCGAAAAACAGATCGGCGGACAGCTTCGGGCCGGTTTCGTGCTCACGGATTTCTACGAGGACAGATGGGACGGATGGGCGGAACCGGGCATCTCCCGCTACATCCCGACGCTGTTCGCGACCCGCGCCGTCAAGCCGGGTGCCGCCGCCGGACAGGACTGATGCCCGGCGCGGCGGCGTGGCCGGTCAGGAGACCGGTTGCGGCGCCTGCCCGGCGATGATGCGTTCGATCCTCTGGCAGTAGGCGTCGAGCGCGAAATGCGTGCGCATCCTGTCGGCGGCGCGCGCGCCCATCCGCTCCGCCAGCCCGGGCTGGCTCAGCAGCAGGCGCAGCTTGTCCCGCAGGCCGCCAATGTCGCCGGGTTCGACGTAGAAGCCGGTCTCGTTGTCGACCACTAGGTCCGAGGCGGCCTCGGTCCGGGTCGTGACCACGACCTTGCCCATCGCCATCGCCTCGGCGATCACCGCGTAGCCGCTGGCGTAGCGGGCCTGGTGCAGCGGCACCACCACGATCGACGACTGCCCGTAGAGCCGGCGCAGGCCGACATAGTCGCCGGCGGAGCGGACAATGACGCCATCGGGCACCGCGCCCGGATCGAGCCCGGGATCCTTGGGCCGCCACAGACTGTCGGCCGCGATCCGCACCGGCACGCCGAGCCCGTCGACGGCGGCGATCAGGGTGGCATAGTCGCGGTTCGCCGATCCGGCGGCGACGATCCGCGCCGCCGCGCCGGTCGTGTCCGCCTCGACCGTGTCCGGGGCGAAGAAGGCGGTATCGACGCCGTAGCCGGCATTGTGGCAGCGCTCTGCCGGGAAGCCGTGCACCTCGACCATCATTTTGCGCAGCGATTCCGACAGGCACAGGAACCGCGCATGGCGCGCGCGTCGCAGCAGCGGCTTGATGACGGCGAACTTGCGGCCCTGCAGATACGAGCCGTGCAGGATGATGTGGACCGGATTCGACCGGCGGCGCAGCAGCAACGCCAGCGCCAGCGGGATGCCGATATCCTCGCCGGAGGTCAGGGCGACGTCGAATGTCCCGGCGCTGCCGGCCAGATGTCGCGCGAGCGCGATACGCCGCCGTAACGACAGCGCGTGCCCGCCGCCGACCTGGTCGGTGGAGACCAGCCTAGCGTCGTTGCGGTCGGCGAATACGTTGAATTCGGATAGCGGATGCTGACCAGCGCGTTTCTGCGTCTCAAGAACAGCGTTTATTGGTCCGCCGAGTACATAAATGATACGGCTTCTCATCCACGCGCACTCCGTAAGCCGCCGCCGTTCGAGTGCGGGGAGACTTGTTTTCCCTTGGCTTATTTTCGACAATAAGTTATTCAATCACAAGGCCTATTGTCAGTCAGCGGGTTATTGCAACGTTCCTGGAATCGTCGTCGGTAGTCGTAACGGTGTAGTAATGATACCCAAGGCTGACTGTGAAGAGCCGCCTCTCTTTCAACCGTCCGACTCGCCCGCGACAGGCGCCGTTCCGGCCGACGCCGCCGCCTCGTCGTCCTACGTCATGGGCGCGCTCTGGGCCGGGCTGAACGCCGCCTCCAGCGTGCTGCTGCCGTTCGCGCTGTTCGTCTTCTTCGCAAGGGAAATCAGTCCGCCGCTGCTCGGCCTGATCTCGCTGGCCGCCGCCTGCACCGAGCTGTTCAAGGCGGTGGGTCTGCCGGGGGTCTACGAGGCGCTGCTGCAGCAGAAGACCGACATCCGCCGCTGCCACGAGACCGCGCTCGCCCTGCTGCTCGGCTGCAGCGCGATCCTGGTGCCGGTATGCGCCGCCACCCTCTACGGGCTCGGATACCTGGTCCCCGGCGTGCAGGCCCATTTCCTGGTGCTGGCGCTGCTGACGCTGCGCATCCCGCTCGACCTGGCGACGGTGCAGCCGCAGGCGGTGCTGGTCGCCCGGCTCGCCTACCGGCGGCTCGCGGTCCGGACCGTGGTGGCCAACCTGACCGCCGGCGGCCTCGGCGTGCTGATCGCGCTGACGGCGGCGCCGATCTACGGGCTGGTGGCCTACCAGCTCATCCAGTCCGGGCTGACCTTCGCCATGACCGCGCTCGGCGGCGGCCTGCTCGCCAGGCCGCGTCTGCATGCCGACAGCGTCCGGGTGCTGCGCGGCGAGACGCTGCTGTCGACCGCGAACCGGACGCTGGCGGCGTCGATCAACTATCTCGACCAGATGACGATGGCGCCTATCGCCGGCAAGGTCGTGCTCGCCTACTACAATCTGGGCAAGCGGCTGGAGACGACCTTCGTCACCGTCGCCAACTCGTTCTCCTCGATCCTGTTCCAGCCGCTGTTCGCGGCCGATGGCGGGCTGTCGCGGCAGAAGGCGACCTGGCGCGCGCTGCTGGTGCTGTCGGTGGTGTGCGGCGTCCCGGCGGCGGTCGTTTTCAGCAACAGCCACGCGGTCGTCAAGCTGTTGTTCGGGCCGCAATGGCGCGCGGCGGCGCCGGTGGTGGGCTGGTTGTCGCTGAACGGCTTCGTGCGGGCGATCGGCATGGTGCCGGGATCGTTCCTGTCGGTATCGGGCAGGAACCGGGAGCTGCTGGTGACGTCGGTGGCGTCGGCGATCGGCAGCCTGGTGATCGTCGTCACGCTGGCGGCGTCCAGCATCGTGGTCTGCGCGATGGCGCTCGTGCTCAAGAACGTCGCCATCGTCGGCTGGATGGCCTGGCTGTCCAGGCGGGAGGCGCGCCAGCCGGCGCTGACCTACGGCCTGACCGCGCTGATGCCGGTGCTGCTGATGATCGCCGCGTCGAGCGCGGTGGCGGCGATGCTGCCGTTGGCGGCCGGCGCCACGCTGCTCGCGGTCTGCACGACGCTCTGCCTGTCGGGGCTGGCGGCGCTGGCGGTCGGCGGCGCCTGGATCGGCGCCGTGCATCTCTGGTCGTTGCGCCTGGCCGATCCGGCGCCGGCCGTCGGCGTGTTCTCGTGACCATCCTGTATCTGGTCCACGACCTGCGCGACGCCGCGGTGCGGCGGAGGGTGCGCTTCCTGCGCGAGGGCGGCGCCACGGTGGCGCTGTTCGGTTTCGAGCGGCAGGCCGGCGCCGGGGCCGGGGCGCGCCCCGAAGGGCAGGTGTTGGGGTCGACGCGGAACGGAGAATTCGGCCAGCGGATCGCCGCGACGATCCGCGCGGCGCTGTTCTCGCGTCGGTGGCGCGGCGCGATGCGCGACAGCGAGGTCATCGTCGCGCGCACGCTGGAGATGCTGCTGATCGCGGTGCTGGTGCGGGCGCGGCTGCGGCTCTCAACGCCGATCGTCTATGAATGCCTGGACATCCACCGCCTGATGACCAATCGCGGTCCGGCCGGCAGGGTGCTGCGCTGGATCGAGCAGCGCCTGCTCGACCGCTCGGCGCTGCTGATCGTCAGTTCGCCCCGCTTCATCGACCGCTATTTCGAGCAGGCGCATCGCCGGCTGCCGCGCTGGATGCTGCTGGAGAACAAGCTGCTGGGCAGCGATCTCGCGCCCGGCGCGTCGGAGGCGCGCCGGCCGGACGGGCCGCCATGGCGGATCGGCTGGCTCGGCATCCTGCGCTGCAGGCGCAGCCTGGCGCTGCTCGCCGATCTGGTCCGCACCGCCGGCGGCGCGGTGCAGGTGGACATACACGGCCGGCCGGCGCTGGACGCGATCCCCGATTTCCACGACATCGTCGCCGCCACCCCCGGCATGACGTTCCATGGCGGCTACGACCGCGCCACCGATCTCGGCCGGCTCTATGGCGGCGTGCATTTCAACTGGACGCTGGATTTCTACGAGGCCGGCTTCAACTCGGAATGGCTGCTGCCGAACCGGCTCTACGAGGGCGGCATGTTCGGCGCGGTGCCGCTGGCGCTCGGCACGGTGCAGACCGGCCGGTGGGTCGCCGACCATGATTGCGGCGTGCTGCTCACCGAGCCGCTGCCGCAGGCGTTGCAGCGGTTCTTCGCCGGTCTCGACGCCACCGCCTACGCCGCGCTCCAGGCGCGTGTCGCACGGCTCGACCCGATGGCGCTGACCGAGACCGCCGACACCGCGGCCCGCTTCGTCGAGAGCCTGCGCGCTCTGCGCGCCGGCGAGCACCGTCGCGGCCCGGCGCCGAGCGCCTCGGAACGGTACGGGACCACATGATGCACGCCGACCCAGACGTCCTCCCCGACTTCTTCACCGTGGTGATCCCGGTGCTGAACGAGGAGCGCTACATCGAGGCGGCGCTGACCTCGCTGCTCGACCAGGTGCGCGACCTGCGATGCGAGATCATGGTCGTCGATGGCGGCAGCCAGGACCGGACGGTCGCGATCGTCGAGGCGCTGGCGGCCGCCGGGTCCGGCCTGCGGGTGGTGCATAATCCGGCGCGGCTGCAATCGGCGGCCTGCAATCTCGCGGCCGGCCGCGCCGCGCCGCAGAGCCGCATCCTGCTGCGCGCCGATGCCCACGCCGGCTATCCGCCCGGCTTCGTGCGCGCCTGCCTGCGGGCGCTGGCCGAGACCGGCGCCACCTCGGTCGTGGTGCCGATGCGCACCGTCGGCACCGGGGCGATGCAGCGGGCGATCGCGGCGACGCAGAACAGCCTGCTCGGCAATGGCGGCTCGAGCCATCGCCGTGTCGGGACCGCGCGGTTCGTCGAGCACGGCCACCATGCGGCGTTCGACCTTAACTTCTTCAGAACCATCGGCGGGTATGATCCGACCTTCACCCATAACGAGGATGCGGAGCTCGATGTGCGCGCGTTGCAGGCCGGCGGCCGCATCTGGCTCTGTCCGGACGCGATGATCGACTACTACCCGCGCGAGACGCTGCGCCAGCTCGCCCGGCAGTATGTGCGGCACGGTCGCGGGCGCGCCCGCACCACGGCCAAGCACCGTCAGCGCCTGCGGCTGCGCCAGTGCCTGCCGATCGCGATCCTCGGCGCGTTCGTGCTCGCGCTGCTCGCCCCGGTGCAGCCGCTGCTGGCGCTGCCGGCGGGCTGCTATGTCGGCGCCTGCCTGCTGTGGGGAGCGGTGCAGGCGGTGCGCCGGCGCGACCCGGCCCTGCTGTGGATGGGCCCCGCGGCGATCGTCATGCACCTGGCCTGGGCGGTCGGGTTTCTGGATGGACGCGCCAAGCGGCGTCCGACACAATCGGCGCACGCGCCCATCGCCCTCGAGACCGTGTGAGGATGCCGCGCGTGATGCCGTCGGGGGTTTTCTTCTTCATGCCCAAGCAGATCCCGGGGATGTCGGTCCGCAGGGCGACCGGCATCGCGACGGCGCTCGTCGCGGTGCTGCCCATCACCGGGTGCGGCTCGTTCCTGTCGCAGAGCGGTCCGGGCCTGCAGGCGGTGCGGCAGCAGGCCTCCGTCACCGCCGCGCAGACCGCCGCGCCGACGCCGTATGCGCTGGTCACGGTCAATGACGAGACCCTCCCGTCGCTCTCCACCAGCCCCCCGGAGCCGCGCTTCTCCACCTTTGCCGCCATGCCTGCCTCGCAGGCGGAACACGGCACCATCGGCGTCGGCGACGAACTCGGCATCACCATCTTCGAATCCGGTCCGGGCGGCCTGTTCATCACCGACCATCCGGAGAACCAGACCGGGAACTCGGTCGTGCTGCCGTCGCGACAGGTGGACGAGAGCGGCACCATCACCGTGCCGTTCGGCGGCAGGATCCCGGTGGTCGGGCTGACGCCGGCGGCGGTCGAGCAGGCGATCGTGCATCGCCTCGCCGGCCGGGCGCTCGAGCCGCAGGCCGTCGTCACCATCCTGTCGCGGCACTCGGGCATGATCTCCGTGGTCGGCGATGTCGGCGGCGCCGCGCATTTCTCGCTCGATCCGGGCGGCGAGACCATCATCGGGGCGATCGCGCGGGCCGGCGGGCCGCGTTTCCCGGACTACGAGACCACCGTCTCGTTGCAGCGGTCCGGGCTGGTCGACAAGGCCCGGCTGTCGGAGATCGTCAACGACCCGACCCAGAACCTGACGCTCGAACCCGGCGATTCGATCTATGTCGCGCACGACCCGGACTTCTTCCTGGCGATGGGCGCCACCGGCCAGACATCGTCGCTGGGGCCGCTGGACCGGCGGATCGCGTTCGGCGGCGAGAAGGTGACGCTGGCGGACGCGCTCGCCAGGGCCGGCGGCCTCGAGGACGACCGCGCCAACGCCCGCGCGCTGTTCGTCTATCGGCTGCGTCCGTCGCCGGGTCCGGCGCGCGGTCCGGCCATCCCGACCGTCTACGTCACCGACCTGCGCGACCCGCGCGGCTACATCTATGCCGGCCGGTTCGCGATGCATCCGGAGGATCTCATTTTTGTCTCGAACGCGCCTTCGACCGACGTCGCGAAATTCCTCTCCCTGATTCTGTCGACCGCCTATACAAGCCAGGGATTCAATGCCGGACTGAAATAGTGTCGACCGGCCCCGACGGTCGCCACACCTACCGGAGTTAAAAGGAAAGCATGGAAAACCGTATCAGAGAGATCCTGTCCCAGTGCGGGCGTCTTTCTGTCCCCGCGGCCGGGCTCGGCGCGGAGGACAATCTCTACGATGCCGGCCTCAGTTCGCTCGCCACGGTGAACGTGATGCTGGCCATCGAGGAGGCGTTCGACGTGGAGTTCCCCGATCACCTGCTGACCCGGCGCTCGTTCGAGAGCATCGCGGCGCTGGAGGGGGTGGTGGAGCGCCTGAAGTCCGGCGTCCTGACGCCGTGACCCGCGCCTTCTCCCTCGCCGAGCGTGCCCAGACCGCGGCGGCGGTGGCCGGCACCCATGCCGACGATGTCGACAAGAGCGCGCGGTTCCCGGTCGAGGCGATGGAGGCGCTTAAGCAGCAGCGGCTGCTCGGCCTGCTGGTTCCGGAGTCGCTGGGCGGTCCCGGCGGTTGCCTGGCGGACGCGGCGCTGGTCTGCCGCATCCTCGGCCAAGCCTGCAGCTCCACCGCGCTGATCTTCGCGATGCACCAGATCCAGGTCGCGTGCCTGGTCGCCGCCGCCGGCATCGAGTCGTGGCAGGACCGGTTCCTCGGCCGGGTGGCGACCGAACAGCTGCTGCTGGCGTCGGTGACGTCCGAGGTCGGCATCGGCGGCAACATACGCGCCAGCCTGTGCGCCCCGGAATACGCCGATGGCCGGCTGGCGCTGTCGAAGCGGTCCTCCGCCATCTCCTATGGCGAGCATGCCGACGCGCTCCTGGTCACCGCCCGCCGCGATGCCGAGGCGTCGTCGTCGGACCAGATCCTGGTCGTCGCCGACCGCGCGCAGACGAGCCTGACCGAGACCAGCCGCTGGGACACGCTCGGCATGCGCGGCACCGACAGCAAGGCGTTCGACGTCGTCCTCACCGCCGAGCCGCAGCAGGTCGTGCCGATCCCGTTCGGCGAGATCGCCCAGCACACCATGCTGCCGACCTCGCACATCCTGTGGGGCTCGGTCTGGCTAGGGATCGCCACCGATGCCGCCGAGAAGGCCCGCGCCTTCCTGCGCCGGCAGGCCCAGTCCAATCCAGGATCGCTGCCGCCGGGCGGCGTGCGGCTGGAGAAGGCGGTGTCGGTGCTGGTGACGATGCGCGCCCGGCTCGACAACGCGACCGCCGAATACGGCACGCGCCGCGACGGCGACCGCGAGGCGCTGCCGCTCGGCTTCCTGACAGAAGTCAACGGCCTGAAGATCGCGCTGTCCGAGCTGGCGCTGGAAGTGGTCCAGGAAGCGATGCTGGTCTGCGGCATCGCCGGCTACAAGTACGGCACCCCGTACAGCCTCGGTCGCCATCTGCGCGACCTGCATTCGGCGCCGCTGATGGTCAACAACGACCGGATCGCCGCGAACACGGCAACGATGCTGGTCGCGCAACGCGCGCCGCTGATGAAAGGATAGGCGATGCCAGCAGAAGCATCGTTCCGCGACTCCCTGTTCGAGGCCGGACTGCTGATCGCCAGCGGCGTCGACGGCGTCTACGGCCGCAGCGGCGATTTCGAGGCGGTGGTCGACGGGATCGACGGGCTGATCTCGCGCGACGGCGCGATGCCGGGCGCCGAGGTGATGCGCTTCCCGCCGGCGATGCCGCGGGCGGTCATGCAGACCAGCGGCTATCTCAAGGGGTTTCCGCATCTGGCCGGCACCGTGCATTGCTTCTGCGGCGACGACCGGGCCCACAGGAAGCTGCTGCAGTGCCTCGAGACCGGCGAGGACTGGACCACGCAGCAGGAATGCGTCGATCTCGCCCTGACCCCGGCGGCCTGCTACCCGGTCTATCCGGCGATCGCCGCGCGCGGGGCGATCGGCCCGGCCGGCCATCTGGTCGACGTGTCGTCGTACTGCTTTCGCCACGAGCCCTCGCTCGAGCCGACCCGGATGCAGCTTTTTCGCATGCGCGAGTTCGTGCGGATCGGCGCCCCGGCCGATGTCCGGGCGTTCCGCGATTCCTGGGCGGAACGCGGGCGCGAGATCATCGCCGCGCTCGGCCTGCCGGTGGCGATCGACCTCGCCAACGACCCGTTCTTCGGCCGCGGCGGCAGGATCATGGCGGAGAGTCAGCGCGACCAGGCGCTGAAATACGAGCTGCTGGTGCCGGTGAACAGCGACGACAACCCGACCGCGTGCCTCAGCTTCAACTACCACATGGACCATTTCAGCGAGATCTGGGATCTGCGCATGCAGGACGGCACGCTGGCCCATACGGCCTGCGTCGGTTTCGGCTTCGAACGGCTCACGCTGGCGCTGTTCAGGCATCACGGTCTCGACCGGACGGCGTGGCCGCAGGCTGTCAGGACCGCCCTGTGGCCGTCCTGATCGCGGAGGCCGACGCGACGGCGCCGTTCGTGCCGCATGCGCTGCACGGCGCGGACCGCTCCTGGCCGGAAACCAACTGCTACACCGATCTGTGGATCGAGCTGCTGGCAAGCCTCGGCAAGGTGCCGGAGGCCGCGTTCGGTTTCGCCATCACCCAGGCCTTCGAGGGCGACCAGTTCACCTTCTCCAAGATCCCGTTCGAGGATCTGCGCCGCCTGTACGGCATCCAGGTGCAGGAACTGTCGATCTACCGCACGCTGGAACAGCACACCGCGCTGCAGGTCGCGCGCGGCCATGTGGTGCTGCTGGAAGTCGATGCGTTCTACCTGCCCGACACCGCGGCCACCACCTACCGGCAGGGCCATGTGAAGACGACGATCGCCGTGGACGCGATCGACCCCGCCGACGAAAGCTGTCGCTATTTCCACAATGCCGCGCGCGGCGTGCTGTCGGGCGAGGATTATCGCGGCGCGTTCCGCCTGCGGCCCGAACTGCTGGCGCAGCCCGACCTGCTGCCGCCCTATGTCGAGATCGCCAAGACCGGCCCCGCCTCCGCCGACGCGGCGACGCTGCGGACCACCGCGACCGCATTGTTGCGCACCCATCTGGCCGCGCGTCCGGCGCCGGGCCCGTTCGCCTGCTGGCGCGACGCGTTCGCCGCGCACCTGCAGGCGCTGGTGGCCGCGCCGGACACGTTCCACGATTACGCGTTCCATTTCCCGCGCGCGATCGGCGCCAATTTCGAACTGTTCGCGAGCCATCTGCGCTGGCTCGATCCGGACCGGCTCGGCGATGCGGCCGACGCAAGCGACCAGATCGCGCAGACGGCGAAGATCCTGCAGTTCCGTCTGGCCCGCAGCGTCGCGCGACGGCGCCTCGATCCCTACGACGACTGTTTCGACACCTTCGAGACCGCGTATGCGGCGATCGTATCCGGGCTCGAAGCCTATCTCCGGTGACGGCGGTCGCAGCACCCCTCGGTTTCGCACCGCGTCTGGACGCAGGCTGGCGGATCGCGCGCACCGCCGCCGGGGCGGCTTTGCATCCTGACGCCCTGCCCGCCGACACGGTCTGGCAGGACGCGGCGGTTCCCGGAACTGCGTTGCAGGCGCTGCAGGGACAGGCGGCCTGGGGTGACGCGGCACCGCTGCCGCTGCACGAAGACGATATCTGGTATCAGACCGTGTTCGAGGCGCCGGCCGGCGCCCGGCTGCGGTTCCAGGGTCTGGCCGGGCTGTGCGAGGTCTGGCTCGACGATGCCTGCGCCGGCCGGTCGACCAGCATGTTCGTTGCGCTCACGGTCGGACCGCTGGCCGGCGGACCGGTGCGGGTGTCGCTGCGGTTCCATTCGCTGCTGCGCGCGCTCGGCCAGGCGTCCGGCCGGTCGCGCTGGCGCACCAGGCTCACGGTCAACGCGCTGCGGCTGTATCGGCAGACCCTGCTCGGCCACATGCCCGGCTGGTGCCCGTCGTTCCCGGCGATCGGTCCATACCGGCCGGTCGAGCTGGTCGGCGGACCGGGCATCGTCGAATGGTGCCGCTTCGAGACCGCGATCCGCGGCGATGACGGGGTGCTGTCGGTGCACCTCCGGATGGCCGAGCCCGAGCCCGAGTACGGCGCGCGTCCGCTGACGCTGCGGGTCGGCGGCGTGACCGCCGCGCTGACCCGGGCCGGCGACGGGTGTCACACCGCCGACCTCACGCTGCGCCGGGTCGCCCGCTGGTGGCCGCACACGCACGGCACGCCGGTGCTGCACGAGGTGTTCCTGGGCGACGGGCGGAGCGAACTCAGCCTGGGCCGGGTCGGCTTCAGGGAGACCTCGGTGGCGACCGGCGCCGACGGCAACGGCTTCGGGCTGGAAGTGAACGGTGTCTCGGTGTTCTGCCGCGGCGCCTGCTGGACCAGCGCCGATCTGCTCGGCCTGTCCGGCGAGCGCGAGACGTACGCGCCCTGGCTGCACGCATTGCGGGATGCCGGGATGAACATGGTCCGGGTCGGGGGCACCATGCTCTACGAGAGCCCGGCCTTCCACGCGCTGTGCGACGAACTCGGCATCCTGGTCTGGCAGGAGCTGATGTTCGCCAACATGGATTATCCGCTCGACCGCGAGCCGCTGCGCAGCCAGGCGATCGCCGAGGTCGAACAACTGCTGGGCCGGCTGGGCGGCAGCCCGTCGCTGGTGGTGCTGTGCGGCGGCTCGGAGATGGCACAGCAGGCGACCATGCTCGGTCTCGATGCCGCACGGCGCGCGATGCCGTTCTTCGAGGAGACGCTGCCCGCGCTGGTCCGGCAGCTCCGGCCCGGTCTGCACGTGGTGCCGCACTCGCCCTGGGGCGGGGCGTTGCCGATCACCGTCGCCGCCGGGGTGTCGCACTATTACGGCGTCGGCGCCTATCGCCGGCCGCTCGAGGATGCGCGCCGCGCCGGGGTGCGGTTCGCCAGCGAATGCCTGGCCTTCGCCA
>CAZZZA010000012.1:0-43139 GCA_964658455.1 uncultured Lichenihabitans sp. | reverse complement strand
TCACCCTGGGCCCGCAGCCGCCGGTCACGGCGGAGCCCTGAGCGTCCGGGTATTGCGGCTGGTCGAACTCGGCTTCCAGGCGGCAGCCGGCCATGGTGACGGGCGTCATGCGGGATCCGGTGTATTGGCAGCGTCTGCGCAGGGACAAGGCGTCGGGAATGGCGGCGCTGCTGGCGATCGGCGCCTGCGGCCTGGCTCTATTGGCGATGATCGGCCTCATGCTGCCCGGGACCCAGGCGGACCATCGCGGAAACCCGGTCTACTGGGCTCTGCTGTTGTCGTTCGGCTGGTGGGGCGTCGAGCTGGGCAACTACACACCGCGCACCGCCTGGACGCTGGCTCCGGCCCTGGTCGTCGGACCGGCGGTCGCCCTGGCCTGTGCGGCGGTCAGCCTGTGGTCCGGCCAGGACTGGACGCCCTCGCTGGCGGTGTTCGGCCTGTCCGCGCTGTTTGCGGTCCTGGGGGCGGTGTTCTATCGACGAAGCCTGTTGCGGCGGGGAGGGGCCTGCCCGGGAGCGGGTCTGATCGAGCCATGGCTTGTGCATGACCAGCCCGTCCAGAAAGCCTGGCCGATGACGCCGCGCCGGATCGTCATCCTGACCGGCGCCGGGATCAGCCGCGAATCCGGTCTCGACACGTTTCGCGACCCTGGCGGGGTTTGGGACCGGGTCAGGATCGAGGATGTGGCGACACCCGAGGCGTTCGCCCGCGATCCAGCACGGGTGCATGCTTTCTACAACGCCAGGCGCGCGCAGCTGCCGGGCGTCGCGCCCAATGCGGCGCATCTGGCGCTGGCGCGGCTGCAGCGGGATTTCCCCGGCGACTGCCTGCTGGTGACGCAGAATGTCGACGATCTGCACGAGCGGGCCGGCTCGGCGCCGCTGCTGCAGATGCATGGCGCGCTGAACCGGGCGCGCTGCCTTGGCTGCGGCGCGACCCCGGCCTGGACCCTGCCGCTCGCCACCGACACGCCCTGCCCCGCCTGCGGCCGGCCGGCGCTGCGGCCGGACGTGGTCTGGTTCGGCGAGCTGCCGCTGCACATGGCGGCGATCGAGCGGGCGCTGGCGGCGTGCGACCTGTTCGTGTCGATCGGCACCTCCGGGACGGTGTATCCGGCGGCCGGGTTCGTGGACATCGCCGGGCAGCGCGCCGATACGCTGTCGCTGAACCTGGAGCCGCCGGAGGGCGGGAGCCGGTTCGACGCCAGCCGCATCGGGCCGGCGACGCGGCTGGTGCCGGCGCTGGTGGACGAGCTGCTCGGCGGATGAGCGATCCGGCGCAGCGGCGGCTGGACCGGCTGGTGGCGGAGGTCAGGGCCTGCACGGTCTGCGCGGCGCACTTGCCGCTGGGGCCGCGGCCGATCCTGCACGTCTCGACCACGGCGCGGCTGCTGATCGCCAGCCAGGCCCCCGGCACCAAGGTACACGAGAAGGGGATCTCGTTCTGGGACGCGTCCGGCGACCGGCTGCGCGACTGGCTCGGGCTGGACAAGTCGGTGTTCTACGACACGGCACGGGTGGCGATCCTGCCGATGGGGCTGTGCTATCCGGGGCGGCTGCCCAATGGCGGCGACTGTCCGCCGCGCCCGGAATGCGCGCCGCTCTGGCGCGACCGGGTGCTGTCGCACCTGACCGGGCTCAGGCTGACGCTGCTGATTGGCGGCTATGCGCAGCGCCACGTGCTGGGGCCGGGTGCGATGACCGAACGGGTGCGCGATTTTAGGCGCCACCTGCCGGGCATGTTCCCGCTTCCGCACCCGTCCTGGCGGACCGGGGTCTGGGAGGCGCGCAATCCCTGGTTCCAGGCTGAGGTGCTGCCCGCGCTGAAGGCGGAGGTGGCATGCGCGCTCGGCATGGGCTAGAGCGGACGGGTGCTATCCCGACGCCTGGCGCTCGCCGCCCTCCTTCTTAGCGCCGCGCTGGGCGGTGGCGCTGCCGCCGCGCCCGTCGCCTGCGGCACGGTGATCATTCCGACCGGGCTCGGCGCCAGCGCCCCCACCGGGATCAATTCGCTGAACCCGATGCTGACCACCGGGCTCTACGCGCATGAGGTCATCGACCTGCTCTATCGGCCACTGGTCTGGATCGACGCGCATGGCGAGCCGGACCCGACGCGCGGCCTGGCGGAATCGGTGACGACCCCCGATGACGGGCGGAACTTCCTGATCACGCTGCACGACTGGCGCTGGTCCGACGGGCAGCCGGTGACCGCGGACGACGTGCTGTTCACCCTCGACCTCGTCCGCACCCTCGGCCCCAGCTACGTCTATTACGGCACCGGCGGGATGCCGACGCTGATCGACTCTTGGCGCGCGGTGTCGCCGCACCAGGTGGCGCTGCACATGACCGCCAAGGTCAATCCGCGCTGGTTCGTCTCCGCCGGGCTCGGCAACCTGTTCTTTCCCCTGCCCCGGCACGTGTTCGGCGGCATGGACCTGGTCGCGCTGCGCCGACGGCAGAACGACCCGAGCCTGTTCGGGGTGTCGGACGGCCCGTTCGTGCTGCGGCAGTTCGCGTTCGGCCGCCATCTCGTGCTCGACGCCAACCCGCTCTATGGCGGGCACCGGCCGGACATCCGTCACCTGGTGGTGTCGTTCCCGACCGGCAACAGCGCCCTCGAGGAGGTTCGCGCCGGCACGCTCGACATGGCCAACGTCCCGTTCCTGCTCAGCGATTTCGCCCGCAAGCTGCCGGGGTTGCGGATCGTCAGCCCGGCGCAGCATTTCACCTACGGCGACGGCTACGTGAATTTCCGCTCGCGCGAGGCGCCCTATCTCGCCGACCTCGCGGTCAGGCGGGCGATCACGCGGGCGATCGACCAGCGCGAGATCGTGTCGCTGGTGTTCCGTGGCCGCGCCGCGATCGACCATGGTCCGGTGCCGGACGCGATGCGCGATCTGCAATCGCCGCTGGCGCGCGCGGGCTATCCCGATCTTTCCTTCGATCCCGACGCGGCCAGGGCGGATCTGGAACGCGATGGCTGGAAGCCGGGCGCCGACGGCATCATGGTCAAGGATGGCGAGCGGCTCGCGCTCACGATCCAGACCGCGCCGGAGAGCACCTATGGCGTGCTGATGGCGCAGATCATCCAACGCGATCTTCGGCGCATCGGCATCGCGGTCGCGCTGCGCCTGGTCGGCTTCAACCAGCTGCTGTCGACGCTGGCGGGCAACGGCCATGACTGGCAACTCGTCACGATGAACTGGTCGATCCCGACCTACCCGGACGTGCATGATTTCTTCGCCTCCGACGGTGGCGAGAATTACGGCCACTACCTGGATCCGAGGATGGACCGGCTGACCCGCGACGTCATGTTCGGATCCGGCGACGCGCCGCTGCGCGCGGTGCAGGATTACGCCGCGGAACAGGCGCCGCATCTGTTCCTGCCTGCCGGGACACCGGAGATCCTGGTGCGCCCCGGCATCGGCGGGGTCGAGGATTTCCTCGGGCCGAATGGCCTGTGGTCGGCGGAATTGCTGACCCTGTCGGCGCCGTTGGCCTGCCCCGCCGAAGAGGGAAAGACCTCTCCCGCAGGAGGCGACCATGCTCCGTCTGGTTAGGCGACGCCTTGCCGCCGCCGCGTTGTCGCTGCTGCTATTGACGGCGATCACCTTCGTGCTCAGCCACCTGACACCTGGCGGACCGGCCTATTCGATCCTGGGGCCGACCGCCAAACCCGAAGCCGTGGCCGCGATCAATCATGAATTCGGCCTGGACCTGCCGCTGTGGCGACAATATCTGCGCTGGCTACGGGAACTGGCGCATCTTCGTCTCGGCAGTTCCTACCTGTCGAATCAGCCGGTCGGCCGGTTGCTGATCGAGTACGAGCTGAACACGCTGCTGCTGCAGCTGGTGTCGCTCGCCGCGAGCCTGGCGATCGCACTCGGGCTCGGCATGCTCCATGGCGTGTATCACGCGCGGCGGGCCGGACGCCTGATCGGCGCCATCGAACTCGGCCTGTATGCGCTGCCGTCCTTCTTCATCGGCACGCTGCTGATCCTGTGGGTCTCGATGGGGCTCGGCCTGGCGCCGGCCGGCGGGCTCGAGGATCTCCGCCTCGTCCACCAGACGCTCTTTGCCACCCTGTCGCATCTGGCGCTGCCGGCGACGACGCTGACTCTGGTGACGGTGCCGGTGCTGTCGCGCTACTTCGCGCAGTCGGTGCGCCAGGAGCTGGCCAGCGACTATGTGCGCTCGGCGCGGGCACGCGGCGCCTCGACGCTGCGCGTCCTGTTCCGCGAGGTGCTGCGCAACGCGCTGCGGCCGCTGGTGACGATCCTCGGCCTGTCGCTGCCGAGCATCTTCGCCGGCGGCATCGTCACCGAGACGGTGTTCTCCTATCCAGGTCTGGGCTGGCTGCTCTGGCAGTCGGCGATCGGCCAGGATTATCCGGTGCTGATCGGCATCGTGCTGGTGATCGGCGTCCTGACGGTGCTGGGCAACCTGCTCGCCGACCTCGTCAACGGCCTGCTCGACCCCAGGGTGAGCTATGCTTGAGGCCCGCGTCCGGCTGCGGCGCGTTCGCCTGCCGCTGCCGGCTAACGCGGCGCTGCTGGCGGGCATCGTGCTGGGCGCGGCGATCCTGGCGCTGTGCTTCCTGCTGCCGCTGCTCTGGACCGTCGATCCCTACGCGCTCGATCCGTCATCGCCGCTGGCGCCGCCGAGCTGGCGGTCGCCGCTCGGCACCGACGAGATCGGCCGCGACGGGCTGGCGCGGGTGCTCGATGCCGGACAGGCGACGCTGTCGGTGGCGATCCCGGGCGCGGTCATCACCTTCCTGGCCGGCCTGCTCTACGGGCTCTGCTCCGGCCTGGCGCCGTCCTGGCTGGATGCGACGCTGATGCGCCTGCTCGACGCGGTGCTGGCGCTGCCTGGGCTGGTGGTGCTGATCTTCTTCGCCGCCATCCTGCGGCTGTCGACACCCTCGCTGATCCTGCTGCTCGGGCTGATCTCCTGGCCGCCGCTGGCCCGGCTGGTGCGCAACGAGACCCGCGCGATCCGCGAGCGCGATTTCGTCGCCGCCGCGCGGCAGATGGGCGGCGGCCTGCTGCACATCGCCACCACGCATCTGCTGCGGGTGATGGCGCCGGTGCTGGCGGTGAACTTCACCTTCCTGGTCGGCGACATGGTGCTGGTGCTGTCGGCGCTGTCGTTCCTGGGACTCGGCGTGCAGCCGCCGCAGACCAGCTGGGGCGGCCTGCTGGAGAGCGCCCTGCAGCTGGTGGCGCTCGATCCATGGTGGCTGATCCTGCCGCCTGGGTTGCTGATCTTCGCCAGTCTGCTCGCCGCGTCGCTGATCGGACAGGGGCTGCTGGACCGGCAGGGCGGGCGATGAGCGCGCCGGTCCTGTCGCTGGAGCGGCTCGGCGTCAGCTTGCCGTCGCATGACGCCGGCCGCGGGCCGGGCGAGCCGGTAGCGGTGCTGGAACAGCTCGACCTGACGGTACTGCCGGGCGAGATGAACGCCCTGGTCGGCGAGAGCGGTTCGGGCAAGACGATCGCGGCGCTGGCGGCGATGCGGCTGCTGCCGCCGGGCGGCGTCACCGAGGGGGTGGTGCGGTTCGACGGCATCGACCTGCTGGCGCAGGACGAGCGGCGGATGCGCGCCCTACGCGGCCGGATCGGCATGGTGTTCCAGAACCCGCTCTCGGCGCTGAACCCGACCCGCACCATCGGCGCGCAGGTCGCCGACGGGCACCGGCTGCATGCCGGCGGCAGCGCGGCCCGGGCGCGGGCGCGGGCGATCGAGCTGCTGGGCGAGGTGGGCATCCCCGATCCCGCCCGGCGGCTCGACGACTATCCGCACCAGTTCTCCGGCGGGCAGCGCCAGCGGGTGATGATCGCGGCGGCGCTGGCGTGCGATCCGAAGCTGCTGATCGCCGACGAGCCGACCACCGGGCTCGATCCGCTGGTGGCGCGGCAGATCCTCTCGCTGCTCGCCGGGCTGCAGCGCGCGCACGGGCTCGGGGTGCTGTTCATCACCCACGATCTGTCGATCGTCGCCGAGCATGCCGACCGGCTGACGGTGCTCTATGCCGGGCGGCCGGTGGAATGGGGCCAGGCGCGCCGCTTCTTCGCCGCGCCCCGGCATCCCTACAGCCAGGCGCTGCTGGGCGCGGTGCCGCGGCTCGGCCAGGCGTCGCTGCACGGCATCCCGGGGCGGTTGCCGGACCCGGCGCGGCGGCCGCCCGGCTGCCGGTTCGCGCCGCGTTGCGCCCATGCCAGGGCGCTGTGCGAGGCGGCCTACCCGCCGCCGATCGGCGACCGCGACGAGGCGGCGGCGTGCCTGTATCCGCAACCCGCACCGGCCCTGGCGGCCGGGCATGCGGCGCCGGCGTTCGCGGCCGGCGGCGCCGCCCCGCTGCTGACGCTGGAGCGGGTGACGGTACGCTATGGCGCCGCGGCGCCGTCGCTGTCCGGGGTGTCGCTGACGCTGCGGCGCGGCGAGTGCCTGGGCATCGTCGGCGAGAGCGGATCTGGCAAGTCGACGCTGGGGCGGGCGATCCTGCAGATGCTGCCGTACGAGGGCCGCATCCTGCTCGACGGGCAGGCGCTGGCCACGCTGCCGCGCGAGCAGCTGCGTCGTGCCAGGCGGCGCATCCAGCCGGTGTTCCAGGACCCGCGCGAATCGCTCAACCCGCGCCTGCGGGTGTGCGAGGCGCTGTCGGAGCCGCTGCGCCTGATCGGCATCCGCGACGCGGCGCGCCTGGCGCGGGAGGTGGCGTCGCTGCTGGCCAAGGTCGGGCTGGACCCGTCGCTGGCGGAGCGGTCCCCCGGGCAGATCTCCGGCGGCCAGGCGCAGCGCGTGGCGGTGGCGCGGGCGCTGGCGAGCCGGCCGGACATCATCGTGCTCGACGAGCCGACCTCGGCGCTCGACGTCTCGACCCAGGCGATGCTGCTGACGCTGCTGCGCGACCTCGCGCGCAGCGAGCGGCTGGCCTACGTGTTCATCAGCCACGACATCGCCGCGGTGGGCTGGCTGGCCGACCGGATCGCGGTGCTCAGGCAGGGGGAGATCGTGGCGATGGAAGAGACGATGCGGCTGATCGAGCAGCCGGGCCATCCCTACGCGGCGGCGCTGATCGACACCGCGCCCAGGATCGCCCGCCCATGACGATCGTCAGGCTACAACAGGAGGCGCGGCTGTCGGGCGCGGTGGTGCATGGCGGGCTGGTCTATCTGGCCGGCCAGGTGGCGGACGACCCCGACGCCGACGCCGCCGGCCAGACCGCCGACATCCTGCGTCAGATCGACGCGCTGCTCACCGAGGCCGGCACCGACAAGACCCGGCTGCTGTCGATGCAGGTGGTGCTGGCCGACCTCGCCGACTTCGCCGCCATGAACCGGGCGTGGGATGCCTGGCTGGATGTGGCGCACAAGCCGGCGCGGATGACGATCCAGGCCGGGCTGGCCGACCCGTCCTGGCGGGTCGAGATCACCGGGATCGCGGCGCTCCGCTAGCCGCCGTCGTAGCTGTAGGCGGCCAGCGCCGGTTCCTGCGGCACGAACGGCGCGCTCAACAGCGCGCTGCCCAGATAGGCGGCCAGGGTCAGGAAATTGGCCGGGAACGCGACCGGATCGACCTCCGGCGCCAGGACCTGCTGGCAGACGCTGCGCGGGATCCGCGCCGGGTCGGCGACACCGTCATGGGCGAACGCATCCTGGGTCAGCGCGTAGGCCACCGGATCGACGGTGCCCATCAGCAGGTGGTCGGACACGTCGAGCGGGCACAGGCTCTGCACCGGCACGGTCTCGATCAGCCCGGTGCCGGTGGTGATGCGCGAACTCGACAGCGGCGTCAGGTTCGGCACCACCACCTCGTCGGTATTGCTGAAGATCACCGTGTAGTTGATGCCGGCGAAGGTCTCGGCGCCGCTGTTGGTGGCGGCCAGGAACGCCGAGCCGAGCGCCTGCTGCCAGATGGCGGCGGCGCAGCCGAGCAGCGGGTTGCAGATCAGGTTGGCATCGAGCGTGCCGTGGTTGGAGGGATCGATGGCGACGAAATTGAGCACGTCGCTGCGGGTATCGGGCCAAAAGCGCAGCGCGTAGCGCGGCACCATGCCGCCCTGGCTGTAGCCGAACAGGTCGATCCTGCGTCCGGCGCGGGCGCTCAGGGTCCTGATCGCGCTGGTGACGTACTGGCCGGCGATCTGGATGTCGCCGAGCGTGTTCTGCGGCAGGCTGACCGCGCACCAGGCGCGCCCGGTCCGGGTGAAGCCGCGCTCGTAGTTCCAGGCGAAATTGACCGACGGCTCCAGCGTGGTGCCGGGCACCAGCAGCACCGGGCGCGGCCCGACCGACGGATCGCCGCTGCACTGCAGCGACGCCGACAGTGCGGCGGGATCTACGCTCAGCGCCGGCCCTGGACGGTCGAGCGGCGCGTAGATGCCGGTCGGCTGGTTGCCGGTGCCGGGCACCGCGGCGCGGGCCGGCCCGCTCGCGGCGACGAGGCCGGATGCGGCGCAGGCGAGCAGCGCCGTCACCATGCCGGACAGCTTCATGGTTTCCTCCTTGGCAGTCGCCCTTTGCGGGCCTTGTCGCTGCAACGTGCGGCGGCGGCGTTTGGATGCCGCATGGGCCTCAGGACGGATCGGGCGAGCTTTCATGCTTGAGCGTGCGCAGCGTGAACACCGAGCGGCAGTTCCGCACGCCTGGCAGCCGATAGAGGCTCTCGCGCAGGAACACCTCGTAGCCGGCGGTGCCGTCGACCGCGACCCTGGCCAGGTAGTCATAGTCGCCGCTGACCATGAACACTTCCAGCACGTCCTTCATGCGCGCCAGCTTCTCGCCGAACTCGCGCACCACGCCCAGATCGTGGCGGTCCAGGGTGATCTCGATGAACACGGTATCGGCCAGGCCGAGCGCCTTCTGGTCGATCTCGGCGGTGTAGCGGGTGATCACCCGCTGCTCCTCGAGCCGGCGCACCCGGTTCCAGACCGGGGTCGGCGACAGCCCGACCAGCTCCGCCAGCCTGGCGTTGCTCAGGCGCCCGTCGGCGCGCAACGCCGCGAGAATCCGGCGGTCGGCGGCGTCGAGCGCGGGTGCGGTCATGGGTCTGGTTCCCGAAAAGACGATCCTGCTACCGGGACCGCGTTTCGACGATAACTATTCTGAGTGGAGCGGTCCAGGGCACAGGATCTGGAAGAAAATCCCGCAAGCGGCAGCGCATTCTGATGCGAGCAGAAAGGCTCCGCACCATGCAAAGCGACACCGCCACCACGCCGCGTTCCAGCCTGGATCATCTGCTGTTCGTGGTGACGCCGCTGCTGTTCGCCGGCAACATGCTAATGGCGCGGGCGATCGGCGGCGACTTCCCGCCGGTGACGCTGGCCTTCCTGCGCTGGACCGTCGCCGCGCTGGTGCTGCTGCCGTTCGCGGCCGGCGGCCTGCGCGCGCACCTGCCGCGCCTGCTGTCGCCGGATTTCGCCATGCTGGTGCTGACCGGCGGCGTGCTGGCGGTGGCGCCGCTCTATGCCGCGGCCTCGATGACCACCGCCGGCAACGTGGCGCTGATCATCTCCGCCTCGCCCGCCTTCGTGATGATCGCGGAGCGGCTGCTGTTCGGCACCGCGCTGCGGCTGCCGGCGATGGCCGGGATCGCGATGGCGGCGCTGGGGGTGACGCTGGTGGTGACGCACGGGCATCCGTCGGCGCTGCTGGCGCTGTCGCTGACCGCCGGCGACGCGCTCGGCTTCGCGGCGATGCTGGCCTGGGTCGCCTACACGCTGCTCAGCAAGCGCCGCCCGGTGAAGCTGCCGCCGGTGGTGGGGCTGGCCGGGCTGTCGATCGGCGCCGCGTCGATGCTGCTGCCGGCCGCGCTGGTCGAGATCTCCCGCCATGCCGGACAGGCCGGGTTCGGCCTCGTCATCACCCCGCGCAGCCTGGGCGGGCTGCTGTTCCTGTGCCTGGTGCCCTCGATCGGCGCCTATGGCAGCTACCAGCGTCTGGTGCGGAGCTTCGGCGCCGCCCGGGCCGCTACGTCGATGTATATCGTGCCGCTCTACGCGGTGCTGCTGGCGGCATTGCTGCTCGGCGAGGCGCTGCGCGCCTATCATCTCTACGGGCTGGCGCTGATCATGGGCGGGGTGTCGCTGGCCGCCCTGGCCGGCCGCCATACGGGCGAAGCGTCGCGGCCGGTACGCACCGCTGGACTCGCCCGGGAGACCTGATCGGCCTCCCGGGACGAGCCCGTTGGCTGCGATCTCAGATCAGAGCGCGCGACGACCCGCGACCGCGTGGTAGATCACCAGCACGACGACGGCGCCGATCACGGCGACGATCAGGCTGTAGATGTTGAGGCCGGTGACGCCGACGGCACCGAACGCGTTGAAGATGAAACCACCGACCAGCGCGCCGACGATGCCGAGCACGATGTCGAGGATCAGGCCCTGGCCCGACTTGTTGACGAGCTTGCTGCCGATGAAGCCGGCGATCAGGCCGAGGATGATCCAGGCGAGAATAGACATGAGCGTTTCCTTGTTCCGATGCCGCACTAACCGCCCAGAGCGCAGAAAGTTCTCCGCCTAACGCAGCGGCACCTTGCGGCGCAGCCCGGTCTCGGAGGACAGCATCGCGATCAGCGCCGCGCCCCGCTCCGCCGGGCAGCAGAGATGCTCCGGCGCGTCAATCGCGGCGGCGTCGCCCTCCAGCGGCCACGTCACCAGCCCGAGATCGGCATAGACCGGCAGCAGCGCGTCGCCGACCCGCCAGAACACCGGATCGCGCTGCTCCTCGACCGCCAGGTCTCGCAGCCGCCAGATCGCCGAGACCTGGTCGGCGAGCGGGCCGACCGGATCGCCGAGACCGATCAGCACGCCGCGTTCGCGCCTGAAACGGATCAGCGCCCGGCCGGTCTCGCCGGCCATCAGCCCGTCGCTCCTGCCGGCGCAGGCCTGTCCGCCCGCCATCGCCTCGTAGCGCTCTCGCGGCTCGCCGGCGAACGGCAGCGCGCTGACATGGCCGGGCCGCATCAGCCGGGCGATCGCCAGCAGCCCGACCAGCACCGACAGCCCGACCGACAGCCGCATGCGCGGGTTCATGCCCTGCCCCAGCACCAGCTGCACCCAGCCATTCTCGGTGATGCCGCCGACATCGGGCTCCAGCCTGGCCAGTACCAGCAGCGCGCCGATCAGCAGCAGCAGCGGCATGATGGTGGCCGGCGAGAGCGGCTCGCTGAGCAGCCGGGCGTGGCGGTAGTAGGAGCTGCGGAACGGCGCCACCACCAGGGCGGCCAGGATCAGCACCGCCGGCACGGCGAGCGGCAGCCCCGCCAGCGCGCCCAGCACCGCGGCAGCGCACAGCATGACCAGCGTCGCGCCCCAGGCCAGGGTGACGCGCTGCGACAGGCCGATCGCCAGCCCGATCAGCACCGCGCCGATCAGCGAGAGCACGTAGTCGCTGATGGTCTCGACGAGCCTGGGCAGGCCGCCGCTATCGCCGGCCAGCACGCCGGCCGGGCCGGGCGCGGCGACCGCCGGCATGACGAAGGCGAGGTCGTCCGGCACCGCCCAGAGCAGGCCAGAGGCCAGCAGCATCGCGCCGCACAGCATCACCGCGCCGACCGCGACGGTGACCGCGAAATCCGCCTCGCTCTCGCGCACCGCGACCGACGCCCGCGCCGCGGCGGCGCGCCCCGGCGACTTGCGCGCGGCCAGCAGGCTGTCGCCGCGCAGGAACAACTCGTGGCCGGCGAACAGCAGCCCGGCGATGAACAGCGGCACGATGTAGTAGAACAGCCGGAACACCAGGATCATCACCACCGCGCTGGCGGGCGGGATGAACGGCGACAGGCCCAGCACCATGGCGCCGTCGAACACGCCGAGGCCGCCCGGCACGCTGGCGATCAGCCCGGCGCTGTAGCAGGCGATGTAGATGGCCAGGAACGCCGGATAGCCGAGACCGATCCCCGACGGCAGCAGCGCGTAGGCGATCGCCGCGGTGGCGGCGACGTCGAGCGAGGCCACCAGCACCTGGCCGATCGCCATCGGCACGCCTGGCAGCGGGATGGTGCGGCGCCAGATCGTGACGCAGGACAATCTGGCCGACAGGCCGACATAGGCGGCGACCACCGCCCAGGCGAGCAGCCCGATCAGGGTCAGCAGCGCGTGCGGCAGGTGGGTATGCAGCGAGGCCAGTGCCCCGGGTTCGAGCAGCAGCACGCCGCCGATCAGCGCGCAGGCGCCCAGCACGTAGGTGATCGAGCAGAAGGCGATGATCCGGGTGATCTCGAGCGGCGCCAGGCCCCAGTTGCCGTAGAGGCGGAACCGCACCGCGGCGCCGGAAATCGCCGCGAAGCCGAGATTGTGCGACAGCACGTAGGAGCAGAAGGCGGCGAACGCGGTCCGGCCGATGCTCAGCCGCCGTCCGACATGCAGCACCGCCAGCCGGTCGTAGAACGACAGGATGGCGTAGGAGAGCAGCGTGAAGCCGGCGGCCAGCACCAGGCTGGCGGTCGGGATCGCCGCCATGCTGTCGCGTATCTGCGCCAGGCTGAGATGGCGGAACTCCTTCTGCACCGCATAGATCGCGCCGGCGAACAGCAGCAGCCCGAGCAGCGGCGGCAGCAGCCGGAACGCCCGGCGCAGCCTGGGCCAGAGGCCGGGCGGGGGCGGCGGAGGGCGGTCGGTCTGCATCGGTGCGAACCGGACCTGCCGGTCAGGTCTCGCGCCGCGACAAGGCGGTCTCGATCAACGCCACGGTCTCCTCGATGCCGTACAGCGCGATGAAGATGCCGAAACGCGGGCCCTCGGTCTGGCCGAGCAGCACCTCGTAGAGGCAGCCGAACCAGGCGCGCAGCGTCGGGAAATCGTGCCGCTTGCCGACCTCGAACACCAGGTTCTGCAGCGCGTCGGCGTCCATGCCGGGTGCCGCGCCGCGCAGCGTCTCGGCGAGATCGCCCAGCGCCGCGCGCTCGCGTTCGTCGGGCGCGCGGAACCGCTTGGCCGGGCGGACGAAGTCGCGATAGTACGCCACCGCATGCTCGACCAGCCGGGCCAGCAGCGGATCGTGTGCCGGGGCGCCGCCAGCAGCCTCGTTTGGAGCCGGCACGTAGCGATCCAGGAACCCGTAGAGCACGTCTGGCGAATCGGCGTTGGCGACCGAGGCCAGATTGAGCAGCATGCCGAACGAGACCGGCGGCGCCGCGCTCTCGACGCGGCCGGAATCGATGAACCAGGCCGGGTTGGCGTGCAGCGCCGGATCGTCGGCGCGTGCCTGCTCCGCGGCCCTGGTCCGGTTGGCCAGATATTCGTCGGCGGCGCGCGGGATCACGTCGAAGAACAGCCGCTTGGCGCGGGTCGGCTGGTTGAACATGAACTGCGCCAGGCTCTCCGGCGGGGCGTAACGCAGCCATTCCTCGACCGAGATGCCGTTGCCCTTGGACTTGCTGATCTTCTGGCCGTGCTCGTCGAGGAACAGCTCGTAGGTCAGGCTGACCGGCGGCTCGGCGCCCAGCACCCGGCAGATACGCGACGACAGCCGCACGCTGTCGATCAGATCCTTGCCGGACATCTCGTAATCGACGCCCAGCGCCGCCCAGCGCATCGCCCAGTCGGCCTTCCATTGCAGCTTGGCGCCGCCGCCGCGCACGTCGGTCTCGAAGCGGCGGCCGGTCTCGTCGCGCCAGGCGACGGTGCCGGCCTCGGCGTCGATCGCCTCGATCGCCACCTGCATGACGATGCCGGTGTCGGGATGGATCGGCAGCACCGGCGAGTAGGTGGCGCGTCGGTCCGGGCCGAGCGTCGGCGCGATCGTCGCCACGATCTCGTCATGGCGCTCCAGCACGCGGAGCAGCGCCGCGTCGAAGCGGCCGGCGCGGTAGTAGTCGGTCGAGGAGGCGAATTCGTAGTCGAAGCCGAACCCGTCGAGGAAGGCGCGCAGCCGGGCGTTGTTGTGCGCGCCGAAGCTCTCATGGGTGCCGAACGGGTCCGGCACCTGGGTCAGCGGACGGCCGATGAAGCCGGCGAGCATCTCGCGGTTGGGCACGTTGTCCGGCACCTTGCGCAGACCATCCATGTCGTCGCTGAACGCCAGCAGGCGGGTCTGGCGGCCGGTCAGCGCGGTGTAGGCCTGGCGCACCCAGCTGGTGCGCGCCACCTCGCCGAAGGTGCCGATATGCGGCAGGCCGGACGGGCCGTAGCCGGTCTCGAGCAGCGGTATGGCTTCGGGGCCCTTGGCCTGCATGCGCGCGGCCAGTTTCGCCGCCTCCTCGAACGGCCAGGCTTTGGGGAGCGGCGCCGGGCCTGGGGACGGGCGGGGCTGGGTCTGGACGATGGAAGACATGGCGGGAAGCTAGACGAAATCTCCCAGCCCGGAAACGGCGTGACGGCGTGTAACAGCGCGCCGTGGACTATCTGCGGCGCGCAGGCGGGTGCAAGACTGGATCCCGGCAGGACCGGCGACAGCCCGGTCCGGTATCGGCACACAGCAGACGAGGGCGTCATGCGGGACATGCTTCAGGCCGCCTGGCATAGCGGCGCTTACGGCTACGCGCCGGCATACGGGTTCCACCACGGGTTCGGCGGCGGCGGCAGCTGGATCGGCCACATGGTGGTGTCGTCGCTGGTGCACGGCCTGATCTACGGGATGATCTTCAGGGTGCTGAGCCATCTCAGCCTGGGCGAGATCGTGCTGCTGGTCGTGGTGGTGGTGGGCGGCCTGTATCTGTGGAACCGCAACACCGGCTACCGGCGCTGGTAGCCGCCCGCCAGCGCCGGTAGCGCCACCCGCCGCGCGATGCCGCCTTCGCCATCAGGTGCGCTCGGCCGCCGGGTCGGGTAGTCTCGCCCTTGATGTCAGACGCTCCCCCGCCCGCCACCGCACCGGCGCTGATCGCCGGCTATGGCAGGGTCTCGCTGCTGACGCCGGACGGGGAATTGCTGTCGCTGCAGCGCGACGAGGCGGTGGCGCTGCTGCGCGACCTGCCGCCGCCGCTGGTGGTGCATGCGCCGTCGAACGCGCGGCGTCTCGGCCTTTCGCAGCTGCACGCCTACGACCTGCTCGAACTGTTCGCGTTCGTGATGCCGGCCCGGCCAGCCGCGCCGACGCCGCGCGGCCTGGCGCTGGCGCTCGGTTTCGACCGCGAGGCGGCCGGCCGGATCGACGCCGCGCTGCTGCCGGAACTCGCCGCCTTCCTGCTGGCGCGCGCGGCGGCGTTGGCGCAGACGCCCGCCGGCGCCGAGATCGCGGCCCTGAGCCTGCGCATGCGGCAGGCGGGCTGGAGCTGGGGCGGCCCGCTCTGCGCGCGGCTGGGCGTCGGCAGCCTGGTGGCACCCGAGGCGATGCAGCCGGCCGAGGCGATGCGGGTGTGGCGGCGGCTGCCGAAATGGGAGGAGGTGGCGCCGCGACCGGCGCCCGGCCAGCGCGCGGTCTCGGCCCAGGACGCGCGCGCCCGGCTGTCGGCGCTGCTGGGCCCTGAGGCGGAACAGCGGGTCGGCCAGGCGGATTACGCCGACGCGGCGGCGGCGGCGTTCGCGCCCCGGCCGGCACGTGGCGATCCGCGGCTGGTGCTGGCGGAGGCCGGCACCGGCACCGGCAAGACGCTGGGCTACGTCGCCCCGGCCAGCCTGTGGGCGGAACGCAACGGCGGCACGGTCTGGATCAGCACCTACACCCGGCATCTGCAGCGGCAGATCGAGGCGGAACTCGCCAGGCTGCATCCCGACCCGGTGGCGCGACGCAGGCGGGTGGTTCTGCGCAAGGGCCGGGAGAACTATCTCTGCCTGCTCAACCTGGAGGAGGCCGTGAACATGGCGACCGCCAGGGACGGCGGCGGCGCGGCGGCTTCGGTGATCGTGCCGCTGTCGTTGCTGGTGCGCTGGGCCGGGGCGACCGCCGACGGCGACGTGCTGGGCGGCGACCTGCCCGGCTGGTTCGCTGAACTGTTCGGCCAGGGCAGCACGATCGGGCTTGCCGACCGCCGCGGCGAGTGCATCCACGGCGCCTGCGTGCACTACACGCGCTGCTTCATCGAGCACAGCATACGCCGCGCCAGGGAGGCCGACCTGGTGGTGGCGAACCATGCGCTGGTGATGGCGCAGGCCGCCTGGCACGGCCAGTTCGGCGACGGCGCCGACGAGGACGCCACCCCGACCCGCTACGTGTTCGACGAGGGGCACCATCTGCTGGAGGCCGCGGACGGGGCGTTCTCCGCCGCGCTGTCCGGGCTGGAGGCGGCCGAGCTGCGGCGCTGGCTGCTCGGCGCCGAGGGCAGCCGGTCGCGCGCGCGCGGCCTGCGCCGGCGGCTGGACGAGCTGGTGGTGGGCCAGCCGGCGCTGGAGACCCCGCTCGATGCGGCGCTGAACGCCGCCCGCGCCCTGCCCGCCCCCGGCTGGTCGCTGCGTCTGGCGCAGGAGGACGGGGCCGACCTGGTCGAGACCGCGCAGGCCAACCCCACCGAGACGCTGCTTTCGCTGCTGCGCCGGCAGGTGCTGGCCCGCACCGTCTCGTCCCCGGCGCGCGACGCCGGGTCGGCGTCCGTGGCGTTCCCGTCGGAGGAGTGCGACCTGCATCCGGCGCCGGAGCCGGTGGTCGTGGCGGCGGAGCAGTTGGCGCGCGCGCTGGGGCGCATCGCCGAGCCGTTGCGGACGCTGGTGGAGCGGCTGGCGGCGCGTCTCGACGAGGATGCCGACACGCTGGACAGCGTGATGCGCGGCCGGATCGAGGCGATGTGCCGGACCATCCGCAGGCGGGCGATGACGCGGCTCGAGGCCTGGATCGCCATGCTCGAGGCGGTGCAGGAACCGGTGCCGGCCGGTATCACCCCGAGCCATGTGCTGTTCCTGCGGCTCGACCGGCGGCCGTTCGGGCCGGGCCCGGGATCAGGGTCCATGGCCAACGTGACCCGCGATGTCGGGCTGCACCGGCACTGGCTCGATCCGACGGTGCCGTTCGCGGCAGCGGTCGCCGCGCCGGCGCACGGGCTGCTGATCACCTCGGCCACACTGCGCGACCAGCAGGATGGCGCGTCGTCGGAGACGCAGCCGGATCCGGCCGGCAACGCGATCGAGGCGAGCTGGGAGAATGCCGAGGCCCGCGTCGGCGCCACCCACCTGCCCTCGCCGGCGATCCGCGCCAGCCTGGCCAGCCCGTTCGACTATGCGCGCCAGACCCGCTGCCTGGTGGTGACCGACGTGGCGCATGACGACCCGGCAGCGCTCGCGGCCGCGTACCGGGCGCTGTTCCTGGCGTCGGGCGGCGGCGGCCTGGGGCTGTTCACGGCGATCAGCCGGCTGCGCCAGGTGCATGAGCGGATCGCAGCCCCGCTGGAGGCGGCGGGGATCGCGCTGTTCGCGCAGCACATGGACGCGATGGACAATGCGACGCTGGTGGACGTGTTCCGCACCGAGCAGGATAGCTGCCTGCTGGGCACCGATGCGATGCGCGACGGCGTCGACGTGCCCGGCCGCGCGCTGCGGCTGGTGGTGTTCGAGCGCGTGCCGTGGCCGCGGCCGGACATCCTGCACCGCGAGCGCCGCCTGCATCTGTCGAGCGGCCAGCCTGCGATCTATGACGACCGGATCGCCAGGCTGCGGCTGCGCCAGGCGTTCGGCAGGCTGATACGCAGCGCCACCGACCAGGGGGTGTTCGTGCTGTTGGATCGCCGGATGCCGACCCGGCTGTTCTCGGCTTTTCCGGCCGGGGTCGCGGTCAGGCGCGTCGGCCTGGCGCAGGCGGTCGCGGAGACGGCCGCGTTCCTGGCGGACCCTGCCGCCGTCGACTAGAGCGGCTTGAGGTTGGTCGCCGCTGCCTTGCCGCGCTCCATGGCGATCTCGTAGCTCACCTTCTGGCCTTCGTTGAGGCCGCGCAGCCCGGCCGCCTGGACCGCGGTGATATGCACGAAAACGTCCTTGCCGCCGTCATCGGGCATGATGAAGCCGAAACCCTTCGTGGTGTTGAACCACTTCACCGAACCGATTGCCATTCCGGCGAATCCTCTTGTCAGCCACGCGCAAACGCCAGCTAGTCCCGCCCGATCGAGCCCGTTCCGCTGGCCGATCGATATGGGGTCAGATGCCGCCTTCCATGTCAATCACGAAAAGATGATCCCGCGTTACTTAATCAGCATAACGAAAAAAGGCGGCCCCTTGCGGGGCCGCCCTTCGCGGTAGCGGGATTTTCCGAGCGTAGTCGGCTCAGAAATCCATGTCGCCCATGCCGCCGCCCGGAGGACCGCCCGCCGGGGCCTTCTTCTCGGGCTTCTCGGCGATCATCGCCTCGGTGGTCACCAGCAGGCCGGCGACCGAGGCCGCATCCTGCAGCGCCGTGCGCACGACCTTGGTCGGGTCGATGATGCCGGCCTCGACCAGGTTCTTGTATTCCATCAGCTGCGCATCGAAGCCGAACGCGTAGTCGTTGTTCTCGAGCACCTTGCCCGCGATCACCGCACCGTCCTCGCCGGCATTCTCGACGATCTGGCGCAGCGGCGTCTGCAGCGCCTTGCGGATGATCTCGATGCCGAACTTCTCGTCCTCGTTCAGCGGGGTGAGCCCGGCGAGCGACAGCGAGGCGCGCGCCAGCGCGGTGCCGCCACCCGGAACGATGCCTTCCTCGACCGCGGCGCGGGTCGCATGCAGCGCGTCGTCGACGCGGTCCTTGCGCTCCTTCACCTCGACCTCGGTCGAGCCGCCGACGCGAATGACGGCGACGCCACCGGCCAGCTTCGCGAGACGCTCCTGCAGCTTCTCGCGGTCGTAGTCCGAGGTGGTCTCCTCGATCTGCGCGCGGATCTGGCTGCAGCGGCCCTGGATGTCGGCCTTCTCGCCGACGCCCTCGACGATGGTGGTGTTCTCTTTCTCGATGTGGATCTTCTTGGCGCGACCCAGCATGGCAAGCGACACCGTCTCGAGCTTGATGCCCAGATCTTCGCTGATCACCTGGCCACCGGTCAGGATCGCGATGTCCTCGAGCATCGCCTTGCGACGATCACCGAAGCCCGGCGCCTTGACGGCGGCGATCTTCAGCCCGCCGCGCAGCTTGTTGACGACCAGGGTCGCCAGCGCCTCGCCATCGACGTCCTCGGCGATGATCAGCAGCGGACGGCCGGACTGCACCACGCTCTCGAGCAGCGGCAGCATCGGCTGCAGCGACGACAGCTTCTTCTCGTGGATCAGGATGTAGGGCTGATCGAGATCAGCGATCATCTTCTCGGCGTTGGTGATGAAGTACGGCGAGATGTAGCCGCGGTCGAACTGCATGCCCTCGACGACATCGAGTTCGGTCTGGATGCCCTTGGCTTCCTCGACGGTGATGACGCCCTCGTTGCCGACCTTCTGCATCGCCTGGCTGATCATCTCGCCGATCTCGGACTCGCCGTTGGCGGAGATGGTGCCGACCTGGGCGGTCTCGGCGGGGGTGGTGATCTTCTTGGTGTTCTTGGCAAGTTCGGCGACGACATGGGCGACCGCCTTGTCAATGCCGCGCTTCAGACCCATCGGGTTCATGCCGGCGGCAACGGCCTTTGCGCCCTCGCGGACGATGGCCTGGGCCAGCACGGTGGCAGTGGTGGTGCCGTCACCGGCGATGTCGTTGGTCTTGGAGGCGACCTCGCGCACCATCTGCGCGCCCATGTTCTCGAACTTGTCGGACAGCTCGATCTCTTTGGCGACCGTCACACCGTCCTTGGTGATGCGGGGCGCGCCGAAGCTCTTGTCGATAACAACGTTGCGGCCCTTGGGACCGAGCGTCACCTTCACGGCGTCGGCGAGAATGTCGACACCGCGCAGCATGCGCTGGCGGGCTTCACCGCCGAAACGGACGTCTTTGGCAGCCATGTGATAATCTCCTGTTGAGGAAAGGAACGATCAGAAGCGGTTCAGAGCCTGACGCGTGTTACGCGGACTGCTCGATCACGCCCATGATGTCGCTCTCCTTCATGATCAGCAGCTCCTCGCCGTCGATCTTGACCTCGGTGCCCGACCACTTGCCGAACAGGACCCGGTCGCCCGCCTTGACGTCGAGTGCGACGATCGCACCGGTCTCGTTGCGCGCGCCGGCGCCGACGGCGATGATCTCGCCTTCCATCGGCTTTTCCTTGGCGGTGTCGGGGATGATGATGCCGCCCGCGGTCTTCTCTTCGCCGGTCAGGCGCTTGACGACGACGCGGTCGTGCAGGGGACGGAACTTCGCCATGCGTTCGCTCCTCAAAGCGTAGGCGATGCCCTCGCTCTCGGAGCGACATCGCCGGTGGGTGTGCGTCCGGGCTTGGGTGACCCGCAACACACGGAATTATCGGTCTTGCCCTGCCTGGCACTTGGCCATGCAGAATGCCAGCGGTGATCTAGGCTCCCGGCGCAGCAAAGTCAATCTTCCTGGCACTCCTGGCCATGGAGTGCCAATGCCCTGGAATGACTGGGATTTTCGGCACCCAGCGCCGGTGCGCGCCGCGCTGTCACCAAACGTTCGCTTCGCCCTGCCCGGTCGCCTGCCCGGGGGTCAGCGTTCGGGAGGGTCGAGCCGGGCGCCGTCGAGCAGCCGGTCGGCCTGGGCGCGTTCGTCGCGCTCGCGGGCGATCTCGGCCTTGCTGCGACCGTGGCGGATCCGGTTCTCCTCTGCCGCCTGCGCGGCCATCGCCTTGTCGCGGCGACGCCGCACGGTTCTGAGGTTGACGATCTCGGTCATCGGAACAATGTGCCCGAAGCCAAGGACAAGGACGAGACCGATGGGCACACTGACGACACTGACCGCCGCCGATGGGCACCGTTTCTCGGCCTACCAAGCAGGACTGGACGACGCGCCGCGCGCCCTGGTGGTGGTGCAGGAGATCTTCGGCGTGAACCACCACATCCGCGCGGTCGCCGACGGATTCGCCGATGCCGGCTTCAAGGTGATCGCGCCGGCGATCTTCGACCGTGCCGAGACCGGCGTGGAACTGGCCTATGACGAGGCCGGCATGCAGCGCGGCATCGGCCTGATGCAGCGCATCCCGCCCGAGCAGACCATGGCCGACCTGCTGGCGTCCGCCGAGGCGCTCGGCCACCAGAAGGTGGGCATCATCGGCTATTGCTGGGGCGGTTCACTGGCCTGGTCGGCGGCGACCACCACCACCCGCTTCGCCGCCGCGGTCGGCTGGTATGGCGGCAACATCGCCCAGACCGCCACCGCGACCCCGAACTGCCCGGTGCAGCTGCATTTCGGGGCCGAGGACGACCATATCCCGGCATCCGACATCGAGAAGATCCGCGCCGCGCACCCGCAGATGGAGATTTTCGTCTATGAGGGCGCCGGCCACGGGTTCGGCTGCAACGAGCGCGGCAGCTACAACGCCACCGCGACCGCCACCGCCCAGGAGCGGACGCTGCGCTTCCTGCAGCACGCGCTCTGATCTGTCACCGTAGCGACACAGCAGACGGGGTTCGCGCACGCCCGGCGTGAACCGGCGGCTCGTTACGCCGTTGCGACGACTCAAGCGGTCATCGCGACGGGGAAGCCTCCATGCTCGGAACCATTCTGCTGATCATCCTGATCCTCCTGGTCATCGGCGCGCTGCCGACCTGGGGATATAGCGGCGGATGGGGCTATTTCCCGTCCGGCGGCCTGGGGCTGATCCTGCTGATCGTCATCATCCTGCTGGTGCTCGGCCGGATCTGAGACAGGTCCGGCCGGTCAGGCCGGCCGGTCCAAAACGCGGCCGGCGATCGTGCGCAGCCTTGCCACCAGCGCCGGGTCACGCGCCGACGGCGCGGTGATGAGCGCGTGCTCGAGCGCCCGGTCGCAGCCGGCCGGACACGGGCCGCGCGGCCGGCCCAGCACCGGGATCACCGCAGCGATCAGGTCGCGGGCCTTCTGCGCGTTCGAGGTCATCACCGCCACCACCTCGTCGACGGTGACGTGCTCGTGGCCGGTGCGCCAGCAATCATAGTCGGTGACCATGGCGACGGTGGCGTAGCAAAGCTCCGCTTCGCGGGCGAGCTTGGCCTCCGGCATGTTGGTCATGCCGATCACGTCGCAGCCCCAGCTTCTGTAGAGGTGGCTCTCCGCCCGGGTGGAGAATTGCGGCCCCTCCATCACCAGGTAGGTGCCGCCACGGACGATCGGCAGCCCAAGGCCGATCGCCTCGGCCTCCAGCACGTCGCCGATACGCGGGCAGAGCGGGTCCGCCACCGAGACGTGCGCCACGCAGCCGGTGTCGAAGAAGCTCTTCTCGCGCGCGAACGACCGGTCGATGAACTGGTCGATCACCACGAAATGCCCGGGCGGCAGCTCCTCCTTCAGGCTGCCCACCGCCGACAGCGAGACGATGTCGGTGACGCCGGACTGCTTCAGGGCGGCGATGTTGGCGCGGTAGTTCAGCCGCGAGGGCGGGATCGGATGGCCGCGGCCGTGACGCGGCAGGAACACGCACTGCACGCCGTCGAGCCGTCCGAACAGCAGCTGGTCGGACGGCGCGCCCCACGGCGTCTCGACGCTGCGCCACTGCTTGTCCTGCAGCCCGTCGATATCATACAGGCCGGAGCCGCCGATCAGCCCGATCACCGGCTGGATCGCGTCAGGTGTTTCGATGGACATTCGACCAGATCCGTCGCTTGAGAAGGAACGCCAGCACCGCCAGCACACTCAGATACAGCACCACGCCGACACCGATCCTGGCCCGCTCGGCGCGATGCGGATGCGCGGCCCAGTCCAGGAACGCGGCGACGTCGGCCGCCATGCGCGGCAGCGTCGCCTTAGTATGGTCGGCATAGTCGACCGCGCCGTCCGACAGCGGCGGCGGCATGGCGATCAGGCCGCCGGGCTCGGCGGGGTTGTAGTAGGCGCCGGCCGGTACTGCGAACCGCTCCGGCGCCGGCCGGTAGCCGGTCAGCAGCGCCGCGATGCCGCGCGCGCCGCCCTGCCTTGTCATCGCCAGCCGCGACAGGTCGGGCGGCACGGCGCCGTTATTGGCCAGGGCGGCCGCTTGCGGGCTGGCGAACGGCGCCGGCAGATGGTCGTCGGGACGGCCGGGCCGGCGGACCGGACGGCCGTCGGCGCCGATCCCGTCGCTCACCTTGCGCGATGCGGCCAGGGCGCGGATCTGCGCCGGGGTCAGGCCGAGGCCGCCGAGATCGGCATAGGTGAGCTGGCGCATCGCATGGCAGCCGCTGCAGACCTGGGCATAGACCGCGTAGCCGCGCTGCGCGCTGGCCAGGTCGACGGTGCCGAACGGCCCCGCCCAGGCCTGGCCGGCACCGAGGTCGAGACCCGACGCCAGCAGCGCCAGCGGCACGAGCCGCCCCGCGCGCATCAGCCGATGCTCCGCGGCAGCACCGGACGCGGCTCGAGCTTCGCCAGCACCGGCAGCAGCACCAGGAAATGCAGCAGCCAGTAGGCGGTGGCGAGCCGGCTCAGCACCAGCCACGCGCCGGTCGGGGCATGGAAGCCGGCGACGCCGAGGAAGGCGAAGCTCAGCGCCGCCAGCGGCAGCAGCCAGCGATAGACCGGCCGGAAGCGGGCGCTGCGCACCTCGGAGCGGTCGAGCCACGGCAGCACGAACAGCACCGCCAGGCTGGCGGCGGCGAGCAGCACGCCCAGCCCGCCGCCGGCGCGCAGGATGGCGTAGAACGGCGCGAAGTACCATTCCGGGGTGATGTCAGCGGGCGTGGAGAGCGGGTTCGCCTCCAGGTAGTTGTCCGGCAGGGTCAGCCAGCCGGGCAGGAAGAACACCAGCACCGCGAACACCAGCGCGAACAACGCCATGCCCACCCCGTCCTTGGCGGTATAATAGGGGTGGAACGGGATGGTGTCGGCGGGTTCGCGGACCTCGATGCCGAGCGGGTTGTTCGACCCGGTGACGTGCAGCGCCAGCACATGCAGCACCACCACGCCCACCGCGGCGAACGCCAGCACGAAATGCAGCACGTAGATGCGGTGCAGCGCGACGTCGCCGAGCGTTCCGCCGCCGAGCAACCAGTCGCCGAGCGGGGCGCCGATCCACGGGATCGAGGCGGCGGCGTGCACGGCGACGGTCAGCCCCCAATAGGACATCTGCCCCCAGGGCAGCACGTAGCCGGCGAACGCGGCCGCCATCGTCATCGCCAGCAGCACCATGCCGGTCAGCCACAGCACCTCGCGCGGCGCCTTGTAGGAGCCGTAATACAGGCTGCGCCAGATATGGACGTAGAGGGCGGCGAAGAACATCGACACCCCGCCCATATGGATCGAGCGCACCAGCCAGCCGCTCGGCACCTGGCGGTCGATCGCCTCGACGCTGGCGAAGGCCTGCGCCACGGTGGCGGTGTAGTTGACCGCCAGGAAGATGCCGCTGATCAGCAGCACCCCCAGCGTCACGGTGACGAAGGCGCCGAAATTCCACAGCCCGTTCAGGTTGTGCGGCATCGGGTAGTCGACATACTCGCGCCTGAAGGCCGAGATCACCGGCAGGCGGGCATCGAGCCAGCGCAGGCCGGGCGACGTGCCCGGCGGCAGCGACGAGGTGGGCGGACGGCCGAAGCGCTGCTCCGCGGGACGATCGGCACCGGCCCGTGCAGCGCTGTCGTCCGGTGGCGTCATGCTGGGTCGTCCTCCTCTGCCTGCCGGCGCGCCGCGGCCGCTGCGATCTTTACGGTCCGACGCCGCCGGTCGCAACCGCGGCGCGGTTGTGGTTATGCTCCGCCGATGGACGAGCAGATCACGGCGGCGCGGCCGCCGCACGATGCCCTGAAACAGGACGCGCAGCGCTGGTTCGAGAGCCTGCGGGACCGGATCTGCCTGGCCTTCGAGGCGATCGAACAGGAGATTGGCGCGGAGGCGCCGCATGGCGGGCTGCCGCCGGGCCGGTTCGAGCGCAAGCCCTGGCGCCGGACCGGGGATGGCGACGAGGCCGACGGCGGCGGCGGCGTGATCGGGCTGATGCGCGGGCGGGTGTTCGAGAAGGTCGGCGTCAACGTCTCGACCGTGGCCGGCGAATTCAGCCCGGAGTTCCGCGGCCAGATCCCGGGCGCCGCCGCCGACCCGCGCTTCTGGGCGTCGGGCATCAGCCTGGTCGCGCATCTGCGCAGCCCGCTGGTGCCGGCGGTGCATTTCAACACCAGGATGCTGATCACCACCGAAGGCTGGTTCGGCGGCGGCGGCGACCTGACGCCGATGCGGCCGGAGAGCGCCGACAGCCAGGAAGCGGCGGCGCAGCTGCACGCCGCCTTCGCCCGGGCCTGCGACCGGCACGACCCGGCGTACTATCCGCGCTTCAAGGCATGGTGCGACCGGTATTTCTACCTGCCGCACCGCGAGGAGCCGCGCGGGCTGGGCGGCATCTTCTACGACCGGCTGTTCACCGGCGACGCCGCGGCCGATTTCGCCTTCACCCGCGATGTCGGCGAGGCGTTCCTGGACGCCTACCCACAGATCGTGCGCGCGCGCATGCACCGGCCCTGGAGCGCTGCCGAGCGCGAGCACCAGCTGGTGCGGCGCGGACGCTATGTCGAGTTCAACCTGATCCACGACCGCGGCACCCTGTTCGGCCTGCGCACCGGCGGCAATGTCGAGGCGATCCTGATGAGCCTGCCGCCGGAAGTCAGATGGCCCTGAGCGACCAGGCCGGGCCCGCGCATTTTGGACATGATCGCGGGTCATGTATGGGTGAGGCTTAATTTCGGATTGGATGATCCTTGACGGAGACTAGGCGATGACCGACCGGCGGGCCGCACCCGCAGCACCGTGCCGCCGACGGCGGTCGCTGCTGCTGGGGATCCCTGGCGCGGCCCTGTTCGCGGCCGGACTGCGCGGCGCCCTGGCCGACCCGCTGGAAGGCGCCGTGCCCGGCATGACCGATGCCGGTCCGCCCAATCTGCGTCATCCGACCCTGCTGGTGGCCGGCCCCGCCGATGCGCCGCCCGGCCTGTGGGCCCGGCTGCTGGCGCCGCGGCTGGCGCAGGCGCTCGAACTGGGCAGCGCGATCCCGGTCTCCGCCACCGGCGGGCGCGACGGCGTGACCGGCGCCAACGCCTTCGAGGCGCTGTCCAACCCGGACGGCTCGACCGCGATGCTGGTGCCCGGTTCGGCGGCGATCGCCTGGCTCGCCGGCGACCCAAGGGTGCATTTCGACGCCGGACGCTGGGTGCCGGCGCTGGCCAGCCTCTCCTCCGGGGTGCTGGTCGGCCGCGACCGGCCGGCCGGGCTGGACGGGCAGGTGCTGCGGACCGCCGCCTCGACCGTCGCCGGGCCGGAACTCCCGGCGCTGCTCGGCCTGTCGCTGCTGGGCGCCGATCCCGCACCGGTGTTCGGCCTGTCGCAGGCCGACGATGCGGCCAGGGCGCTGGCCGATGGTCGCGTCGATGCGGTGTTCCTGACCGGACATGACGTGCCGCAGCGGCTGAAGCGGCTGGCCGATGCCGGTTTCGCGCCGATCTTCTCGCTCGGCGGCAGTGACGAGGACCCGATGGCGCGCGATCCCGCCGCCCCGGCCGCCTCCAGCTTTGCCGAGCGCTTCCACCGGCAGAACGGCCAGGCCCCGTCCGGGCCGCTGTTCGAGGCGTTCCGCGCCACCGCTGCCGCCGCCCGGCTCGACGTGGCGCTGGTGCTGCCGATGCTGGCGCCGCCCTCGCTGGTCGCGCGCTGGCGCACCGCCTGCGAGGCGGCGCTGTCCGATCTCGGGCTGGTCGCGGCGGCGCGCCGGGCCCAGGTGGCGGCGGTGCCGGCACCGGAATGCGTCCAGGCGCTGGCCCGCATGAATGCCGACCAGACCACCCAGATCAGCCTGCGGCGCTGGATCGCCGCCCGGCCGGAATGGAACAGCGCCTCGGTATCCGCGCTCTAGCGCGCGGCAAGCGCGGCAGGCGGTCGGTTGCTCAGGTAAGCGCGTAGGCGAAGCCGCCATGGTCGGCGACGCCGACATGCACGCTCTCGATCGTGGTGCCGCCGGCCAGGCGCAGCAGGATCTCGCCCGACAATTCCGAAAGCAGCGTGTTCGACAGGATGCTCTCGATCGCCCGCGCGCCGGCCTCGCTCTCGGTGCAGCGCCGCGCCACCATGTCGACGACCGCGTCGTCGTAGCTGAAGCGCGCCCGCCAGCGCTCGCCGAGCCGGGCGGCGATGCGGTCGAGCTGCAGACGCACGATCCGGCGGATGGTGTCGTCGCCGAGCGGCAGGTACGGCACGGTGGTGACGCGGCCGAGGAACGCCGGCTTGAAGTGCTTGGCCAGTTCCGGCGCCAGCGCCACGCCGAGCGCGGTCGGGTCCGGCGCGGTCTCCGGATCGGCGAACAGCGCCGAGATCAGCGCGGTGCCGGCGTTCGAGGTCATGATGATGACGGTGTTGCGGAAATCGATGTCGCGGCCTTCGCCGTCCTTCATCGTGCCCTTGTCGAACACCTGGAAGAACACGTCCTGCACGCCTGGATGCGCCTTCTCCATCTCGTCGAGCAGGATCACCGAATAGGGGCGGCGGCGCACCGCCTCGGTCAGGATGCCGCCTTCGCCGTATCCGACATAGCCCGGCGGCGATCCCATCAGCAGCGAGACCTTATGTTCCTCCTTGAACTCGGTCATGTTGATGGTGGTGACGTTCTGTGCGCCGCCATAGAGCAGGTCGGCCAGCGCCAGCGCGGTCTCGGTCTTGCCGACGCCCGAGGTGCCGACCATCAGGAACACGCCGATCGGCTTGCGCGGGTCGGTCAGTCCGGCGCGTGCGGTGCGGATCGACCGCGCCACCGCGTCCAGCGCATGGTCCTGGCCGATGATCCGGCGCGACAGGCTCTGCTTGAGGTCGAGCGTGGCGCGGATCTCGTTCTCGCGCATGCGGCCGGCGGGAATGCCGGTCCAGCTGGCGACGATCTCCGCCACCGCCTGCTCGTCCACCGTCGGATGGATCAGCGGCGTCTCGCCCTGCAGCAGCGACAGCTGCTCCGACAGGTCGCGCAGTTCCGCGCGCGCCGCCTCCCCGTCCGGCGCCAGCCCGTCCTCCAGCGCCTGCCGGCTCTGCATCAGGCTCGCGGCCAGGGCCTGCTCCTCGCCCCAGCGCTGCTCCAGGGCGGCGATCTCGGCGGCGACCGTCTCCCGCTCCCCCGCCAGTTCCGCCTCGCGGGCGCCGTGCGCGCCGCCGGATGCGGTCTCGCGGGTCAGGATCGCGCGCTCGGTATCAATCAGCGCCAGACGCCGCCTCGCATCCTCGAGCGGCGGCGGCGAGGCGGATTGCGACATCGCCACCCGGGCGCAGGCGGTATCGAGCAGCGAGACCGCCTTGTCTGGAAGCTGCCGACTGGGAATGTAGCGCGCCGACAGACGCACCGCGGCGACCAGTGCGGTATCGAGGATCCTGACGCCGTGGTGCGTCTCCAGCATGTGCGCGAGGCCGCGCATCATCGCGATCGCGGTCGGCTCGTCCGGCTCCTCGATCTTCACCACCTGGAAACGGCGCGAGAGCGCGGCGTCCTTCTCGAAGAACTTCTTGTATTCCGCCCAGGTCGTCGCGGCGATGGTGCGCAGCTCGCCGCGCGCCAGGGCCGGTTTCAGCAGGTTGGCGGCGTCGCCGGCGCCGGCCTGGTTGCCGGCGCCGATCATCGTATGCGCCTCGTCGATGAACAGGATCACCGGCACCGGGCTGGCCTTGACCGCGTCGATCACCGAACGCAGACGGTTCTCGAACTCGCCCTTGATCCCGGCGCCGGCCTGCAGGAGGCCGAGATCGAGCGTGCGCAGCGCCACGTCGCGCAACGCTTCCGGCACGTCGCCGGCGGCGATCCGGGCGGCCAGCCCCTCGACTACGGCGGTCTTGCCGACCCCGGCCTCGCCGGTCAGAATCGGGTTGTTCTGGCGGCGGCGGGTCAGGATGTCGACGATCTGACGGATCTCGCCCTCGCGGCCCAGGATCGGATCGATCCTGCCGGCGCGCGCCTGCGCGGTCAGGTCGGTGGTGAACCGTTCCAGCGCGCCGCCGGTGCCCGCCGTGCCGCCTGCCGCGGCACCCGCGCCGGCCGGATCGACGGCGCCGTCGCCGGCCGGCGCGAGAGCTGCGCCATGTTCGGCGCTACCGGCGGTCAGACCGGCGAAATCGGCGCGGAACGCCTCGATCGGCACCACCTGCAGCAGCGTCGCGATCTGGCCGACCCGCTGGCCCAGCAAGTCGTCGGACGCCAGCGCCCAGGCGAGATGGCCGGACCGGGTCTGGCCCATGCCGTGCTCGATCGACGCCAGCAGCCACGCCTCGCGCGCCAGGGCAACGAGGTCGGGCGAGAGCGCCGGTGCCCGCCCGTTGCCGGTCTGCAGCCGGTCCAGCGCGCGATTGCAGGCCTCGACGAGGCGCGCCGGATCGAGCCTGGCGTGCGCGAGGATCGCGACCAGGTCGCTATCGTTCCGCTCGAGCAGGCGCAGCAGCCAGTGTTCTATTTCGACATTGTAATGGGTTCGCGACAGGGCGAGCCCGGCGGCGGCTTCCAGCGCCTGGCGTGACAGGGCATCGAGGCGATTGAGCAACGAACGGAGATCGAGAACCGCCATCGGCGCAGGCCCATCCAGCAACGGGAGAGATCAGGAAAAACTCAACGCAGCGTCGGCAGCGATGCGAAGCGCGGCGCCGCCGGCGTCGATCCGGGCGCCAGATCGTTGGCGCCGCTGCTCTTGCCGTCGGCGATCACCGGCTTGAGCGGCGCCGGACCCTGGTCTGTCACCGTGCCCAGATCGAGGGAGCGCATCGCATGTCGCGCGGCCATGATCGGCGCGCGAACGGTCTGTCCCGGAAACGGCATGGCAGATCCCTCCCTCGTCACGCTGGGTTCAGGTCGATGTCGGCGCCGGACTGGACGATCTTCGACCCGCCGGTGGTCTGGCTGATCACGGTGGCGCCGGAATGCGTCACGCCGGCCTGGTCGACCCTGGTGTAGGCCGTAGCGCTCTGCGAGGACGCCACCATCGCGTCGCTGTGCAGCCGGATCCCGGTCGCGTCCAGGACGATCGCGTGTCCGGCGCCGAAGCAGATCCTGATGCCGGCCTCGTCGAGATAGATCTGGCTCGATCCATGCTGGATCAGGATGTGTTTCTGCGTCTTCTCGATCAGGCTGTCGCCGACCATGCTGGTCCACAGCGTCTTGGTGGTGGTGACGGAGGCGTTGCCGACATCGACCATCTGGTTGCGCTTGATGATCTGCGAGAGATCCTGCTGCGCATGCAGGAACACCTCCTCCGATCCGGCCTTGTCCTCGAAGGTCAGTTCGTTGAAGCCGTTGCCGCCTGGAGATGACGCGGATTTCAGCGTGGTGCGCTCCTTCTCGGCCGGCAGGTTGAGCGGGTTGGTGGTCTGCGCGTTCGGCATCGCGCCGATCACCAGCGGCTCGTCCGGGTTGCCGTCCAGGAACGTGACCAGCACCTCCATGCCGATCCGCGGGATCGTCTGACCGCCATAGCCGCGTCCCGCCCATGGCTGCGCCACACGCAGCCAGCACGACGAGGTCTCGTTCGGCTGGCCCTTGCGGTCCCAGTGGAACTTGACCTTCACCCTGCCGTACTGGTCGGTGTAGATCTCCTCGCCCTTGGGGCCGGTGACGACCGCGGACTGGGTTCCGGGGATGACCGGTTTCTCCGAGCGCTGCTCGGGCACGAAGCCGACAGACGCCGGCATCGCCACGAAATTGTTGCTGTAGGCGGGCGCGCCCTTGGCGACGCTTTCGTAGGAGGAGGCGCTGGCGTGGTGGGTGATCGACGTCACCACGTAGGACGCGTTCTCGGCGGCGATCGGATGGCTCTCCAGGGTGAAGCGCTGCGCCGGGCCGAGATGCCGGCTGTTGCTCGAGGCCTCGGCCATGTCCTGGCCCTTCTCGTGCGCGGCGATCAGGCGGTTCGAGATCCCCTCGCCCCGGTCGCGCTGCCCGTAATGAGTCGGATCGTAGATCTCGTAGTTGCTGGCCTCCGGCACTTTCGACGTCCCGGCGCTGCTGGTCAGCAGCGACGCGCCAGGATTCTGGAAATTATACGAATTGCTCGCCGACTTGCCGGAGCGGAACGTCTGGTGATGGCCCCAGCGGGTGACGCTGTTCTTGAAGATGCCCGGCGTGTTGTAGGGAAGCGGGCTGTCGGCCGAATCCTGGTAGGCATGCGGCCCGTCCGCGAGCATCAGCACATGGCGGCCGGTCTCATGCTTGAAGAAGTAGAAGATTCCCTCTTCCTCGAACAGGCGGCTGACGAAATTGAAATCGCTCTCGCGATATTGGACGCAATAGACGCGCGGCTGGTAGCTGTGCACCAGGCCGCTGATGTCGTAATCGTCGAAACCGAGTTCGGAGAAGATCTGCACCGCGATCTCGATCACGGTCTTGTTCTGGAAGATCCGGCAATCCTGCCGATGCTGCAGGAACCACAGCCAGGGCACCACCGTCAGCGAGTAGGAGCGCTGCTGCCGGCTCATCGCGTCGCCGCCGGCATAGTTGGCGACCATCCCGTGGAACGGGCGCAGCGAATCGTCCTCGCAGCGCAGGTTCCAGTTGATCGGCTTGTGGATCAGCTGGCCCGGATCGATGCTGTCGTCAAACGACCGGATGTCGAGCGTATAGGCGAACAGCGACGACAGCGCCTCGTTGCCGTTCATCCGCTCCAGCAGCAGCTTGTCGGAGCCGAGCGGCGTGTTGAGGGTCAGGAGGCGCTTGTTCTGGCTGAAACCGTCCATCACCGCTGCCCTCCCGTCACGCCAGCAGCCCGATCGTAACCGCGTCGAGACGCGGCTGGATAGCTTCGGCCTCGCCGAGCATCTGGCCGAAGCGGCCGATCAGCAGGCCGGCGACCGGGCGCCGCGCGGTCGCCTGCAAGGCGGGGCGATGGGTGCCCCCGGCCAGTCCCAGCGCCGCGCGCGGCCGGTGCCGTCCGACCGGCGGCACCACGCCGCGCTGCGCGCGACCGCGCGCCTGGTCGGCATCGCCGCTCTGCTCCGAGGTCCGCAGCACCAGGAGGCCGGCTTCGGCGCCGGCGCCGTCGCGCCGCAGGGTGACGCCGGACGCTTGCATGCCGCCGTCGCGATGGTTGACATCATGCACGTCGATCACCTCGCAGTGCACGATGGTGGTGCTGTCGCTGCCGGACGCGATCACATGGCCGATCACCAGGCCCGGCAGGCGCGCGCTGTTCTGCAGCAAGGTCTCCGCCATCTGGCCGCGTGCGTAGCTCAGCAGCAACTGCTCGCCACCGGAGAGCGGCGGCCGCAGCACCTGCGGCGCGCCCTGCCCGTCCGCCGCGATCCGCGCCGCGCTGACGCCGCCGGCGAAGCGGGCGCCGAGCACCTGCTCGAACGCCCGGTCGAGCGCGCCGAGCAGGGCTGCGGACTGGCTGGCGGACAGTGTGACCGGGTCGTCCTGCGCGCCGGACTGGCCGCTCATGCGTCGCCTCGTGCCTGGTCTGTTCGATGGCCGGACCGGACCGGCGAGGCGGCCTCGCCGGTCCCCGCCGGGCTTCAGGCGCCGCTGGCGCTGCCGCCGGCGCTGGACTGGTCATACATGGCGCGCGACGTTCCGGCCTGCGAACCATCGGCGGCGATCTTGTTGTAGACCACCTCTTTCTTGACGAAATTGAAGGTCAGGGTCTCGGTCGGGCGGTCGCCGCTGGTCCCGGAGGAGAAGCCGGACACCAGCGCGTCGTGCAGGATGTAGGAACAATAGGTCTTGCCGTCCTGGCCGGTCGAGACGAGGTCAATCTGCGCCTGCTGCGGCGTGTTGCCGGTGGTGGCGGCCTGATAGAGTTCCGCATGCGAGCTGTCGCTGATCTTGGTCAGGGTGACTTCGCTCAGATTCGGCTCCGAGGCCTCGCGGTTCTGCGCCGCTCCCACCGTGGTGTTGACGCTGCGGCTGACCGACCAGTGCATCGACTGGATGTCCATCCAGCCCTGGTGCTCCGCCTGCGTGGCGTCGCCCTGGATGCTTCCATATTTGAGATAGATCGGCATGCGGTCCTTGCTCCTCGATATCAGGCCGATCATTGCGATCGCGCCCCTGGTTGATCGGCTAACGGCGGCGCTACCGCATTAGCCGCCACGGCCCTACCTGCCCACCATTTTTTGGTGGCCGATCTGCTACAATGCGATGACAGCGTGGCGGTGTGCCATCGCCCGGCAGCGCGTCATGCGATGAGACGGCTCGGACGGCCGGCACACGCTTGTTCGATCCAGGCCCTCTATTCCTACACGGGCGGTCTCGTTCTACAATCCGTTACAGCGCCGTAGCGGTAACGACCGCGTGAAAAATCCTTCCTGCCCGCTATTCGTGCGCGGGGAGCGCCTTCGACCCCTGGCGGAACATAAACCGATCAGTAACGATCATGCCGGATGATGAGGCTGAGCTGGAGACCGGTTCGACGATGATTCGCCCCTGCCCGCCACCGCCTGCCGCAGACCGCGACCGACGCCCATGGTGATGGACATCGAGGCGCTGCTGCAGCCGATTGCCGAGGCCGAACCGACCGGCGTCGATATCCGGCGCTCGGCGGAAATGTCGGATGCTTACTACGCTGTAAAGGAAAAGCGGGTCAAAGCGCGGGCGCGCGAGCGCCAGGCCGACATCGAGGCGGATCGCGGCGGCCTGGCGCCGGAATGGCGTGGCGTGCAGGACGGCGCCGAAGCGCTGTTGCGCGAACAGACCAAGGATATCGAGATCGCCACCTGGCTGGTCGAGGCGTCGCTCCGGCTGCATGGTTTCTCCGGCCTGCATGCCGGGCTGATCCTGCTGTGCGGCCTGGTCGAGCGCTACTGGGACGGGCTGCATTCGGTCGATACCGAAACCATCGCCGACAAGGCAGCGCCTATCGCCGGACTGAACGGCCTGGACGCGGAAGGCACGCTGATCCAGCCGATGCGGCTGGCGCCGCTGGCGGCACCGCTCGGCGACGAGCCGACCGGGCTGTGGCTCTGGCAGGAGGCGCGACGCAAGGGCAGCGACAGCCGCGAGGCGAAGCGCCTGTCGGACGCGATGCAGGCGACGCCGCGCGAGACGTTCGTCGGGCTGTCGCAGGATCTGGAAGGCTGCTGGGCGGCGCTGGGCACGCTGGACCGGCAGCTCGATGCAGCCTGCGGGGCGGACGCCCCGCCGCTCGGCACCATCCGGACGGTCCTGCAGGAGGCGCGCGAGGCGCTCTACCAGCTCTCCGGGATCAAGCCGGAAACCCTGGCCCCGCCGCTCGCCGCATCGCCGGAACCGTCCGCCCCGGAGACCGGCGAGCCGGTCGAGGCGTCGCCGGTCTCCAAGGCCGCTACGGGGCCGCGCGCGCTGGAGAACCGCGACGACGCGCTGCAGGAACTCGGCCGGGTGGCGGCGTTCTTCAGGGAGCGCGAACCGCATTCCCCGATCTCCTATGCGCTGGAGACGCTCATCAGACGGGCGCGACTGCCGCTGCCGGATTTGCTACGAGAGTTGATCTCGGACGATGCTGTGCGCCGGTCGGCGCTCAGCATGGCCGGCATTACCCTCGACATCCCGCCCGGGGGCTTGCCGCCCGCCGCGGCAGGATGACGTGACTGCCCGGGCGCACGGGGCGCCGGGTCCGATTTGCGAAGGGAGATGATCTTGGCTGGCATCCACGACAAGCTCGAGCGCGTCCGTCGCCCTCGCGTCCATATCAAATACGAGATCGAGACCGAGGGCGCGCAGGTCGAGAAGGAGCTTCCCTTCGTGGTCGGTGTGCTCGGCGACTTCACCGGCCATCCGACCGAACCGCTGCGGCCGTTGCGCGAGCGGAAATTCGTGCAGATCGATCGCGACAATTTCGACGAGGTGATGGCGCGCATGGCGCCTGGGCTCAGATTGCGGGTCGCCAACACGCTGAAGGGCGATGGCAGCGAAATCCCGGTCGAGCTGCGCTTCAGGTCGATGGATGATTTCGAGCCGGCGGCGATCGTCGATCAGGTGCCGGCCCTGAAGCGCCTGCTGACCAAGCGCAACGAGCTGCGCGACCTGCTGTCGAAGGCCGACCGCTCCGAGGAGCTGGAAACCCTGCTCGAACGCATCCTGCAGGACGATGACGAGATGAAGCGCTTCGCCGGCGAGCTGTCGTCGCGCGAGCCCGCGCCCAAGGGCGGAGACGGCGCATGAGCGGCACCGACAAGACCCAGTCCGGCACCCAGGCTGCGGTCGGCACGACGCAGACCAGCACCCCCAGCCTGCTCGACCAGGCGATCGGCGCCACCAAGCAGACCGAGCCGGACCGGGCGGAGATCCTGCTGCGCACGCTGGCAGAGGAGGCGCTGTCCGGGACCGTCAGCTACAGCCGCAACCTGACCGTCACGCTCAACAAGGCGATCGCCGCTTTGGACCAGCGCATGTCCGAGCAGCTCGCCGCGGTGATGCACCACCCGGATTTCCTGAAGCTCGAAGGCTCCTGGCGCGGGCTCCAGCACCTGGTGAAGAACAGCGAGACCGGCCACAACATGAAGATACGCGTGCTCAATGCGAGCAAGCGCGATCTGAGCCGCGATCTGGAGAAGGCTACCGAGTTCGACCAGAGCCAGATCTTCAAGACCGTCTACGAGAGCGAGTTCGGCACCCCCGGCGGCGAGCCGTACGCGGCGCTGGTCGGGGACTACGAATTCACCAAGTCCAACGAGGACATCCAGACGCTGCGCGGCATGTCGGCGGTGGCGGCGGCCGGCTTCGCGCCGTTCATCGCCGCCGCCAGCCCGCATCTGTTCGGCTTCGACAATTTCTCCGAACTGTCCAGGCCGCGCGACCTGGAGAAGATCTTCGACACCGCCGAATACGCCGCCTGGCGGTCGTTCCGGGAAACCGACGATTCCCGCTTCTGCACCCTGGCGCTGCCCCGGGTGCTGTCGCGCCTGCCCTACGGCAGCGCCACCAAGCCGATCGACGCGTTCAACTTCGAGGAAGGCAGGCTGGGCGCCAACGGCGCGGTCGAGCAGCTGCCGCATGACCAGTACTGCTGGATGAATGCGTCCTTCGTGCTGGCGGCGCGCCTGACGGACTCCTTCGCACGGTCCGGCTGGTGCACCTCGATCCGCGGCGCCGAGAATGGCGGCAAGGTCGAGAACCTGCCGCTGCATGTGTTCTCGTCCGACGATGGCGACAGCGACCTGAAGTGCCCGACCGAGGTCGGCATCACCGACCGGCGCGACAACGAACTCGGCAAGCTCGGCTTCCTGCCCCTCTGCCACTACAAGAACACCGATTATGCGGTGTTCTTCGGCGCGCAGACCGTGCACAAGCCGACCAAGTACGACCGGCCGGAAGCGGACTCCAACGAGCAGATCAGCTCGCGCCTGCCCTACATCATGGCGACCTCGCGGTTCGCGCATTATCTGAAGGTGATGGGGCGCGACAAGATCGGCTCGTTCCAGGAAGCCGCCGATTGCGAGAAATGGCTGAACCGGTGGATCCAGAACTACATCAACACCACCGCCAACCCGTCGGCGGTGATGAAGATCCAGTATCCGCTGCGCGAGGCCAAGATCAGCGTGAAGGAAATCCCCGGGCGACCCGGCTCCTACAACGCCGTGGCCTGGCTGCGGCCGTGGCTTCAGCTCGAGGAACTCACCACTTCGCTGCGGCTGGTGGCAAGGATCCCGAAGGTCGGCTGAGGCGTGGCGTCGGCGCTGCCACCCCTTGCGATGTCGGCGAGCCGAGACGCGTTCCTGCCGGACCGGCTGGTGGCGGCGATCGACACCGCCTTGTCGGTGCAGATCGACGCGATCCTGCACCACCCGGCGTTCCAGGCGCTGGAGGCGCTGTGGCGGCAGTTGCTCGAGCTGGTCGATGCCACGCGGTCGATGCGCCAGGTCAAGGTCAAGCTGCTCGACCTCTCATGGGCGGCGCTGCATCGCGACCTGGCGCGCTCGGCGGAGTTCGACCAGAGCGCGCTGTTCCGCCTGGTCTATAGCGACCAGATCGGCACCGCCGGCGGCGAGCCGTTCGGGGTCGTGCTGGTCGACCACGCCGTCACCCACCGCCCCGGGGGCAGCGGCCAGGCGGTGCATGACGACGTCTCGATGCTCCAGGCGCTGGCCTCGATCGGCGCCGCCGCGTTCTGCCCGTTCCTGCTGGCCGCTTCGCCGGCACTGATGGAGCTGGAAAGCTGGCAGGATGCCGGCCCGACGGTCGATCTGGCCGCGGCGCTGGACGATCTGGCGCATCTGCGCTGGCGCACCTTGCGGCAGTCGGAGGATACCCGCTTCATCGGCGTGCTGCTGCCGCGGGTGCTGGTCAGGCGCCCCTACGAGACGGTCGACCGGCAGCGCCGCGACGGTTTCCGCTATGCCGGCGAGGCGGTGGGCGCCGGCGCCGGCATCGCGTCCGGCATGCTGTGGGGCAACCCGGCGTTCGCGTTCCTGGGCACGGTGATCAGGCTGTTCGACGAGAGCGGCTGGTTCGCCGATCTGCGCGGCGCCCGCCAGGACGCCCCCGGCGCCGGGTTCGTCGACTGGCTGCCGGTGCATGCGTTCGACACCGATCGTCGCCCGATCGCCGGCCAGCCGCCGCTCGAGGTCAGGCTGTCGGCGGAACAGGAACAGTCGCTGTCCGATGTCGGGCTGATCCCGCTGGTGGCGGCCCCCTACACAAACGCGCTGATGATCCGCAGCAACGCCTCGCTGCATGCGCCGGTGCGCTCGGACCGTGCCGATGCGACCTGGAACGCGCGCATCTCGGCGATGCTGCAATACGTGTTCTGCGTGTCGCGTTTCGCGCACTACCTGCTGGTGATGATGCGCGACAGCATCGGCTCCTATGCCGGACCGGGCGAGGTGCAGAACCGCCTTAACGGCTGGCTGCAGAAATACACGCTCGGCAACGACGACCCGGCGCACGAGGCGCGCGCCCGCTATCCGCTGCGCGAGGCCTTCGTCGAGGTGCACGAGGTTCCCGGCCGCGCCGGCACGCTCGGCTGCACCATCCGGCTCAAGCCGCATTTCCAGATCGACAGCATCGCCACCAGCTTCCGGCTGGTGACGGCGATGCCGGGCGCCGCCGCGTGACCGGTCCGGGCCCGATACCGAGGGAGCGGCCATGACAGCTGGCACCAGCGCGATCGACGCGGCTCTGGCCGATGAGAGGCTCGACGAGGCGATCGCGCTGGTGACGGCGCGGTTGCGTGCGTCGCCGGCCGATCCAGATGCCCGGCTGCTGCTGGCCGAACTGCTGTGCCTGGCGGGCGAATTCGAGCGCGCCGACAAGCAGCTGACGATCCTGGCCGAGCAGGACGATGCGCGCCCGGTCAGGATCGCGTCGCTGCGCCATCTGCTGCGTGCGGCGACGGCGCGCGACGCCTGGTATCTGCAGGGCGCGGTGCCGGCGCTGCTGGCCGCGCCGACGCCGCTGCAGCGCGCCGCAATGGCGCTGTCGGTGGCGATGCGCGACGGCGGGCCCGACGCGATCGCCGCCGCCCTGGCCGAGGCCGAGGCGCTGCGCCCGGTCCTGAACGGCGAAGCCGACGGGGCGGCGTTCTCCGGGCTGCGCGAGGCCGACGATCGCAGCGCCTGGTTCCTGGACGTGTTCTCGCAGGATGGCGGCTATCTCTGGGTGGAGTGGTCGCGGGTCGCGACGCTGCGCTTCGCCGGTCCGCCGCGGCGGCCGATCGACCTGCTGTGGCGCGAGGCGCGCCTGGTCCTGCATGACGGCACCGAGGCGGACATCGTCGTGCCGGCACAATATGTCGCCGCCGACGCCACCGCAGCACAGCGGCTGGCGCGTGCCACCGACTGGGAAGAGGGCCCTGGCGGCGTGGTGAGCGGGCGCGGCCAGCGCGTCTGGCTCGTCGGCGACGAACCGCGCGATCTGCTGTCGCTCGGCCAGCTCGTGTTCGCGGCCGCGCCGTGAGCGCCGGCTCGGGCCCGCCTGCGTGAGGAACCCCGCGCACACCATCCTGTCGCGTTCGCTGTTCGACCGGCTGCTCGACGACGAGCCGGACCAGCGCGTCGAGCGGATCGAGACGCGCCAGAACCAGCTGCGTCTGGCGCTGGAGGCGCTGCGGCGCGACCTCGAGGTGCTGCTCAACACGCGCTGCTGTCCGGTCACGCCGCCGAAGGCGCTGCCGGAGCTGCAACGCTCGCTGCTGACCTACGGCACCACCGATTTCGTCGGCACCAACCTGCTGTCGCGCGAGCAGCGCGAGCGGTTCGCGCGCCGGATCGAGGCCACCATCCTGATGTTCGAGCCGCGCTTCCGCTCGGTGCAGATCACGGCGCTCGATCCGCGCGACGCCGCAGAGCGGGTGCTGCGGCTGCGGATCGACGCGGTCGCGGTGCTGCACGAGGAAACCCTGCCGGTGGTGCTGTCGACCGAGATGAACCCGGCGACGCTGTCGTTCGCGGTGCGGGACAGCGGCAATGTCTGACCAGCTGCTGCCGTTCTACGACCAGGAACTGGCCTATCTGCGCAAGCAGGCCGGTCTGTTCGCCGATGCGCACCCCAAGATCGCCGGCCGGCTGCGGCTCTCCGCCGACGCGGTGGACGATCCGCACGTCGCCCGGCTGCTCGAGGGCTTCGCCTTCATCGCCGCCCGCATCCGGCAGAAGCTCGACGACGAATTCCCCGAACTCACCGACAGCCTGCTGGGCGCGCTCTATCCGCACCTGCTGACGCCGTTCCCGTCCGCGGCGATCGCCCGGTTCGCGCCGATCGCCGACCTGTACGGCTCGTATACGGTGCCGCGCGGCACGATGCTGGAGATGGAGCCGGTCGAGGGCGAGAGCTGCCGCTATCGCACCGCGCAGCAGGTCGAGCTGTGGCCGATCCGCATCGTCGAGGGCGCGCTGTCCGGGCGGCCGCTCACCGCGCCGCGGGGCCGCGGTCCGCTGGCGGAGGCCGCCGACGGCGCCTCCGGCACGCTGCGGCTGGTGCTCGAATGCCTGTCGCCGGGCCGCAGCTTCGCCGATCTCGGCATGGACCGCCTGCGCTTCTTCCTGCACGGCCTGCCGCAGAACGCGCTGTCGTTGTTCGAGCTGCTGTCCAAGAACCTGCTGGCGATCGCGCTGGCGGACCATCCAGAGGATCCGTCGGCGGTGTTCCTGCCGCCGGCCGCGCTCGGCCGCTGCGGCTTCGACGACCAGGAGGCGCTGCTTGACGACGATCCGCGCGCGTTCTCCGGCTACCGGCTGCTGACCGAATACATGGCGTTCCCGGCCAAGTTCCTGTTCATGGAACTGAGCGGGCTGTCGGCCAAGCTGCTGCGCGAGGCCGGCGACCGGCTGGAGATCTTCTTCTATCTCGATCGCCTGCCGCAGGCCCTGGCGCGGCAGGTCTCCGCGGACAGCTTCGTGCTGGGCGCCACGCCGATCGTCAACCTGTTCGCCCAGCGCGCCGAGCCGGTGGCGCTGACGCACGAGCGCGCCGCCAACCTGGTTGTACCGGACGCCAGACGCCATCAGACCCGCGAGATCCAGAGCATCGAACGGGTGACGCTGTCCGCGGCCGGCGGCCTGCGTCGCGAGGTGCGGCCGTTCTTCGCCAGCCACCATGCGCCGGACCCGAAGAACGAGACCTTGTTCTGGACAATGTCGCGTCAGCGACGCTCGGAGGCGGATGACAGCACCGACATCCTGCTGTCGGTGGTGGATGCCGAGCTGTCGCCGGCCTCGCTCGCGGACGGGATCCTCACCATCGAGACGGTCTGCGTCAATCGCGACCTGCCCAAGCAGATCCCCTATGGCGGCGGCCGTCCGGCGATCTCGATGGTCGAGGGCGCCACCGAGGTGACCGCCGTGCGCTGCATCACGCCGCCCGGGCAGACGCTGCGCGCGCCGCCGCCACGGCGCATGGGGTGGCGGCTGATCTCGCAACTGACGCTGAACCACCTGTCGCTGACCGGCGGCCCGGCCGGCGCCGACGCGCTGCGCGAGATCATCCGGCTGCACGACCTGCGCGACATTCCCGAGACCCAGGTGGCGATGGAAGCGATCATCGCCGTCGACTGCGTCCGCGCCGTTGCCCGCCTGCCCGGCGCCGGCGCGATGGTGCGCGGCATCGACGTGACGATCGAGATGGATGCGAGGCGCCTGGAGACCGGCGGCGTCTATCTGCTGGCCTCGGTGCTGGACCGGTTCCTGGCGCTCTACGTCAGCATCAACAGTTTCTCCCGCCTGACGGTCAGGTTGCGCGGACGCGAGGAGGTGTTCTGCAGCTTCCCGGCCCGTGCCGGCGTGAAGGCGCTGATGTGACCGGCGCGCTGCCGGTCGGCGAGCGGCTGCGCGCCGCGCCGCATTTGTTCGACCCGCTGCAGGCGATGCGGCTGCTCGAGCTGGGCGGTGCGCATGTCGGCGGCGACACCGCACCGGACGCCGAGCCGTTCTCGATCGAGACCACGCAGAGCCTGGCCTTCCTGGCGGTGCCGCTGCAGGCGGCCACGGTCGGCGCCGACCGGCGCACCAGGCTGCGGGTCGGGTTTCTCGGCCTGACCGGCCCGCTCGGCATCCTGCCGCAATTCTACGACGAGATGGTGGTGCGGGCGAACCGCCTGCGCAACCGCGCGGTGGCGTCGTTCCTGGACCTGTTCGGGCAGCGTCTGGTCGGTTTATTCCTGCGTGCGTCGGAAAAGTACCGTATCGCCCTGACCCGGCAGCATGCGCTGTCGGCGGAGCGGCGGCAGGACGGCGCGGCCGCGACGGCGGCGACGGCGCCGGATCCGATCGCGCAGGCGATGCGCGCGCTGACCGGACACGGCACGCCGGGGCTGGCCGGCCGCACCACGCTGCGCGACGACACGCTACTGTATTTCGCCGGATTGTTCGCGGCCCGGAACCGGTCGGCGACGGCGCTGCAGGGCATGCTCGCCGCCTATCTCGGCGTTCCCGTGCGGATCGAGCAGTTCACCGGACGCTGGATCGCCGTCGCACCCGACGAGCAGAGCCGGCTGGTCGCCGGCAACGACGGCGCGTTCTCGCAGCTCGGCGAGGATGCGATGCTGGGCAGCCGGGTCTGGGACGCGCAGGGAACGTTCCGGGTGGTGGTCGGTCCGCTGCGGCTGGCGCAGATGCGCGCGCTGATGCCGCACGGCGACACGCTGCCGCGTCTGGTCGATCTGGTTCGCAGCTTCGTCGGGCCGGAATTCAGTTTCGACGTGCAGCTCATCCTGGCGGCGGCGGACGTGCCTGACCTGCATCTCGATCCCGCCGCGGGCGAGGACGCGCCGCGCCTGGGATGGAACAGTTGGGTCAAGAGCGCCCCCGCGCTTGCCGATAGCGGCGACATCATCCTCGATCCCGATCTCGTCCTGACCACGGCGCGGTGACATGAAAGCAACCGCGCGCGAGAAAAACTCGGACCGGTATCATGACGTTTACCGTTACGGCGACATGATGGCTGGCGAGGAATGGCCGTCCGGTCCAGACTGTTGCGGAAGCCGGAGCGAACCATGAGACTGACCGTGCATCTGTCGGGGCCCGGGGGCCCGGTCGAGACACGCAGTATCGATGACGGCGTGCTGGTGATCGGCCGTGCGCCCGATTGCGACCTGGTTCTGATCGACCCCGAACGGACCTTGTCCAACCGGCACTGCCAGATCGCGCGGCTCGGCAATGACTGGTTGCTGACCGATACCAGCACCAACGGGGTGTTTATCGGCGACGCCGACGATCCGCTGGGGCGCGGACAGGCCATCACGCTGAGCAACGGCATGTCGGCGCATCTCGGCATGTTCGAGATGCGGATCGCGCTCGAGGCGGCGCCGGAGCGGCTTCAGGAGCGGGCGCCGCAGGGCCTGCCTGCCGGCCCTGGCGTCCTTGGCGAGCCGCCGGTGTTCCAGTCGCCGTTCCAGGCGGCGACGGAGAGCCCGGTGAGCGGCTCGGGCGGGGTCGCGTTGCCGTTCGGCCACCAGGACGGCCCGGTCGGCGCGCCAGGCGCCGAACCCTGGCTGGATCAGATTGGCAGCGGCGACTACGCGCACGGCATGATGGCCAGGCAGGCCGGCTGGGACGCGCCGCCGGACCCGGCCCGCGGCGCCGCCGCCGGACCGGTCGGCCCGTCGCCGGCGGATCCGTTCTCAATCTTCGCCGCCGATGACGGGCAGGCCTTCTCCAGCCTGTCGGAGCATCTGCCGGCGACCGCGACGGTGATCAGCCTGCCGACCGCCGCCTCGGTGCTGCCGGTGGACTGGGACCAGCCGGACCACCCGCCGCAGCACGCGCCGGACCCGCCGGCCGCGGCGCAGCCGGTGCCGTCGGCGCCGGTGGCGCTCCCGCCGGACGGGATCGGCGCGCTGCTGGCAACGCCGGCCGCGGAGCCGGCTCGCCCGGCGCCGGCCGGCCTGCCCTCGCCGAATCCGGTGCC